>NZ_JBHXCW010000390.1:0-4372 GCF_042725365.1 Lentzea sp. NPDC060358
ACCTCGTCGTGCCCGCCACCGGTCCGGGTCTCAGCCCCCGGCGATGTCCTGGCTCGCGCACACCGCCGCGAGGTCGCCCGCGCAGAGCTCCTGCGGCTTGACGATGCCCTCGGTGACGAGCGTCCTGACGGTGTCCTTCTTGATCAGCGTGGCGCCGAGCAGCACCGACTTGATGTCGCGCCGCGAGACGGGGTCGCGCAGGTTGCCGGTCGCGAGGTCGTCGGCACCGTCGAGGTCGCCCTTCGCGACCGCGATGGCGAGCCTGGCGGCGGCCTCCGCCTCGTCGCGCACGGGCTTGTAGACGGTGTTGCACTGCTCGCCGCGCAGGACGGCCCGCAGGCCCTCGATCGTGGCGTCCTGGCCGGTGACCGGGACCTTGCCCGCCAGGTTCTTCTTCTTGAGCACCTCGATGACCGCGCCGGCCAGGCCGTCGTTGGCCGCGACCACGCCGTCGACCTTGCCGCCGTTGCCGTTCAGGATCTCCTCGAACAGCTGTCCGCCCAGGACGTTGTCCCAGTCGGCGACCGCCTGCGTCTTCACGAGCTTGAGCGCGCCGCTGTCGTACTTCGAGGAGAGCTTCGACTTCTGGCCCTGCGTGAAGAGGGTGGCGTTGTGGTCGGTCGGCGCGCCCTCGATCTCGATGATCTGGGCACCCGGCCGCTCGCCGAGGCAGCCCAGCAGGCCGTCCGCCTGGAGCTGGCCGACGTTCACGCTGTCGAAGCCCACGTGGTACTCCGCCGAGCCGCCGAGGGTGACGCGGTCGTAGTCGATGACCGGGATGTTCGCGGCCTTCGCCTTCTTCTGGACCGCGATCCCGCCCGCCGCCGACAACGGCGTGATCATCAGGACCTTCACCTTGCGGCGGATCATCTCGTCGGCGATCCGCTCGAACTTCGCCTCGTCGCCCTCGGCGTTCTCCATGAACGGTTCGATGTCCGCGTAGTTGAACGCCTGCGTGAGCAGAGGACGATCTTGTTCTTCCCAGCGCGCGGAAGTCGTCCGGTCGGGGAGGATCACTCCGACGATCGGTTTCGGACCGCGTGCCGGCAGCGTCGGAGAGCCCTGACCTGCGTCACCGCAGGCGGAGAGCAGAAAGAGCAGGCACACCGACGATGCCATTACCCGTCTTCGCATAAACGCGGAGTCCAACGCTTGAATCTTGTTAAGTCAAGATTTCTTCTCATAACATCACTGTCCGCCGCCGGTCGACTACGCCGCGATTCGCGCAATCACGGCGGCGGTCCGGAGGATTCTCAAGATCGATCTTCGCGGCCTCTCCCGAGAATCCTCCGCACCCGTTCGCTCACCCGCCGACGATGTCCTGGCTCGCGCACACCGCCGCGAGGTCGCCGACGCAGAGCTCCTTCGCCTTCACGACGCCCTCGGTGGCGAGCCTCCGGACGTTGTCCTTCTTGATCAGCGTCGCCCCGAGCAGCACCGACTTGATGTCGCGCCGGGCGACGGGGTCGCGCAGGTTGCCGGTGGCGAGGTCGTCGGCACCGTCCAGGTCGCCCTTCGCGACCGCGATGGCGAGCCTCGCGACCGCCTCCGCCTCGTCGCGCACCGGTTTGTAGACCGTCATGCACTGGTCTCCGCGCAGGATGGCCTGCAGGCCCTCCACGGTGGCGTCCTGCCCGGTGACGGGGACCTTGCCCGCCAGGTTCTTCTTCTTGAGCACCTCGATGACCGCGCCCGCGATGCCGTCGTTGCCCGCGACGACGGCGTCGACCTTGCCGCCGTTGCCGTTCAGGATCTCCTCGAACAGCGGGCCGCCGATGTCGGGTTTCCACCCGTCCACCGACTGGGTCTTCACGAGCTTGAGCGCGCCGCTCTCGTACATGGGGCCCAGCACCGCCTTGTGCCCCTGGGCGAACAGGGTGGCGTTGTGGTCGGTCGGCGCGCCCTCCATCTCGACGACCTGGGCACCCCGCTTGTCCCCGAGACAGCTCAGCATGCCCTCGGCCTGCAGCTGGCCGACGTTCACGCCGTCGAAGCTCACGTAGTACTCCGCCGAGCCGCCGAGGGTCAGCCGGTCGTAGTCGATGACCGGGATGCCGGCCTCCTTGGCCCTCTTCTGCACGGCGAGGCCGCCCGCGGGCGACAGCGGCGTGGTCACGAGGACCTTCACCTTCCGGCGGATCATCTCCTCGGCGATCTGGACGAACTTCGTCTCGTCGCCGTTCGCGTTCTCGATGAACGGTTCGATGTCCGCGTAGTTGAAGGCCTGCGTGAGCAGAGGCCGGTCCTGTTCCTCCCAACGCGTGGAGCTCGTTTGGTCGGGAAGGATTACCCCGACGATCGGTTTGGGACCCCGCGAAGGCAGCGTCAAGGCGCCCCCGCCCTCGTCACCGCAGGCGGAGAGCAGAAAGAGCAGGCATGCCGACGTTGCCATTACCCGTCTTCGCATAAACGCGAAGTTGATCGCTTGATACATGTTCAGTCAAGATTTGTTCTCATAACATCACTGTCCGCTGCCGATCGACTACAGTTCGATTCCGACGAAAGGCGCTGATGCTCGGCGCATTTTCGTGCGAGTGTGTCGGACCTGGGCGACGGCGATCGGGGGCCGGCCCGTGGTGTCGGATCCAGCCCTGACCGGGTGTGAGGAGACAGCTAGGTGAGAACGCGCAGAACCGTGATGGTGGTGGCGGCGACGGTGTCGCTGGTCGCCGCGGGTACTTCGGCGGCGGGGGCCGCGCCGGCCTCGGCTTCGGGGCAGCAGAAGGACACGGAGTACACCGTCCTGCTGGAGAGCCCGGGCAACCGCGACTTCGCGATCGACGCCGTGCGCAGGGCGGGCGGCGAGGTCGTGCGGAGCAACGACGCGATCGGCCTGCTGACCGTCAAGGCGCCCGCGAACGGGTTCGCGGAGAAGGTCTCGGCGTCCAGCGAGGTCGTCGGTGCCGCTCGGTCCAAGCCGATCGGGCACGCCCCGAAGGCCGAGAAGGCCAAGCGGGAGAACGTCGAGAAGGAGAACAAGGCCGCGCAGCCGAACAAGGCTCCCGCGTCCCCGCAGTCGACCGCGGGCATGGACCCGCTCGACGGCGACCTGTGGGGCCTGAACCTGGTGCGCTCCAACATCGCGCGCGCCAAGCAGGCCGGTGACAAGCGCGTGTACGTCGGCATCCTCGACACCGGTGTGGACGGTTCCCACCCGGACATCGCGCCGAACTTCAACAACGAGCTCTCGCGCAACTTCACCATCGACATGCCGAACGACGCCGACGGCGGCGTGTTCGACGGCCCGTGCGAGTTCCGCGGCTGCGTCGACCCGGCCAACTGGGACGACGGCGGCCACGGCACGCACGTCGCGGGCACCATCGGTGCCGCGGCCAACGGCTTCGGCATCTCCGGTGTCGCGCCGAACGTGTCGCTCGTGAACATCCGCGGCGGCCAGGACGCGGGCTCGTTCTTCCTGCAGCCCGTCGTCGACGCCCTCACCTACGGCGCCGACATCGGCCTCGACGTCATCAACATGTCGTTCTACGTCGACCCGTGGTACATGAACTGCGCCAACGACCCCACGGCCTCGGCCGAGGAGCAGCTGGAGCAGCGCACGGTCATCGCGTCCGTTCAGCGCGCGCTGAACTACGCGCACCGCAAGGGCGTCACGCTGATCGGTGCCGCCGGCAACAACCACGAGGACCTGGGCAAGCCGCGCCAGGACGTGCAGAGCCCGAACTACCCGCCCGGCCACGCCCGGCCGCGCCCGATCGACAACGCCACCTGCCTCACCCTGCCGACCGAGGGCGACCACGTCATCTCGGTGTCGGCGCTCGGCCCGTCGACCGGCAAGGCCGACTACTCGAACTACGGCGTCGAGCAGACCGCGGTCTCGGCCCCCGGCGGCTACTTCCGCGACGGCCTCGGCACGCCGTGGTACCGCACCAACGAGAACCTGATCCTGTCCACCTACCCGCGCAACGTCGCTCTCGCCGAGGGCGCGATCGACGAGGCCGGCAACATCACGGAGGCGGGTCTCGCCGCCGGCGTGAAGAAGGCCGTGCAGGGCGACAAGGTCGGCTACTACCAGTACCTGCAGGGCACCTCGATGGCCGCCCCGCACGCCGCCGGTGTCGCCGCGCTGATCGTCAGCCAGTACGGCAAGAAGGACAAGGGCCGTCCCGGCCTGACCCTCGACCCCGACAAGGTCGAGAAGGTGCTCTACAAGACCGCGACGCAGCGCGCCTGCCCGAACCCGCGCACGGTGTCCTACGTCGACGTCGGCCGCACGCCGGAGTTCGACGCCACCTGCGAGGGTGACGCGAAGTTCAACGGCTTCTACGGCCATGGCATCGTGGACGCCTACGGCGCCGTCACCCGCGGTGGCCAGTTCCTGTAAGTCCCAGCTGGACAGCAATCGGCTCCCGGT
>NZ_JBHXCW010000391.1:0-4349 GCF_042725365.1 Lentzea sp. NPDC060358
GAACAGGGCTTCGACATTCACACCGCGGATGACGCAGGGCCGCCGCCGCCGAAGGCGAGACGGCCGAGGTCCGGGGACTCGCCCCGGCTGGGGTTTGGAGGCTCAGCCCCCGAAAAACACTTCGGGCCGAGGAGGTCTGCGCTTTCTTGCAGACACTCCTCGGCCCGAGGAACGAATGGAGACGAGGGGAATCGAACCCCTAACCCCCGCCTTGCAAAGGCGGTGCTCTGCCAATTGAGCTACGTCCCCGAAGATCGGGCGGCAATGCCGCCCGGGAGATCAGTCGGTGGGGGCGGTGGCCTCGCGCCACAGGTCCGCGTCGGCCTTGGCCGAACGGCTGCGCTTCACGAAGAACAGGACCGCACCGGCGATCGCGACGAGTGCGATGATCTTCTTAGCCACTGGAAACCCCTCCAAGACTGTTATGCCCCGACCTACCGCACCAGCCTACAGGCTTTGCGAGAGTTGGGCCGGGGCTCCGGGACGCGGTCCCGGACAAGAATGATGATGATTCGAAAGTAAATCGAGTGGGCCTAGGAGGACTTGAACCTCCGACCTCTTCATTATCAGTGAAGCGCTCTAACCGCCTGAGCTATAGGCCCTCGATCATCACCCCTTGGGGCAACGAGGAGAACCTTACAGGATCGCCTTCGCTGCCCCAAATCAGGGGGGTCACTCACGCTCGGAGAGCGTCAACTCCAAGCCACCGGCCAGATCCGCGGACACGTTGTAGACGAACGCGCCCACGGTCGCGAGAGCCGTGAACAGCACGATGTTGACCGCGCCGATGATCGCCGAGACACCGAACACGCGACCGGCGCTGATCAACGGCTCTCCCGGCTCGTTCGCCTGGAGCAGGTCGTTCGCGGTGCTGTTGATCTTGTCCCAGACGCCCATCCCGTGCAGGACGCCGTAGAGCACGCCGACGGCCACGATCCACACGAAGAACAGCGCGACGCCGAGCACGAGGGCGAGCTTGAGCACCGACCACGGGTCGACGCGCTTGACCTGCAGCGAGGCGCGGCGCGGGCCGCGACCGGGGCGGCGGGCCGACGGGGTGGACGCGGCGGGGCGGGACGACCCGCCGTTGCCCAGGTTCACCGACGTGCGGCTGCTGCCGAGGCCCACCGGCACGGCCGAGCCCGTGACCACGGGCTTCTGCACCTTGACGGTGTCCGGGTCGGTCGACGGGAAGGCGGGCTCGGGCTGCGCCGACGACGGCACGGGCGGTGCGCCCGGGACCACGTACGCCTCGGTCGAGTCCTGGTGGGACGACTCGGTGTCGTTCGTCACGCGCTGCCAGGGCGGCGGCGCGGACACGACGGGCTCGTCGGCCGCCGGAGCGGGCGCGGCCTTCGGGGTCTCCCCCGCCGCCGGAGCGGGAGCCGGGGCCGGCGTCGCCGACGGCGCGGGTGCGGACGCCTCCGCGGCCGGCTTCTTCTCCGGGGTGGGGAGCGACATCGTCTTCTGCTCCTCGACCGGTGCGGCCTTCGCCGCAGGCTCGGCAGGAGCGGCCGGTGCAGGGGCAGCCGCGGCAGGAGCGGCCGGTTTGTCGGCGGACTTGGTGGCCTCGGCCGCCTTCTCCGCGGACACCGGCTTTGTCTTGTCCTGCGCGTTTCCACCCGAGGAACCGGAGGCCGGCGCGGCCTTCCCCGACTTGTCCGCGTTCTTCGCGGCGCCCTGCGGCGTCGGCTTGGTGATCACCGCGGTCTTGTCCGCGTCCCGACCTTCGCGGTTCTCGGGTGGAGTCACGAGCTGTTCCTTACCCTCTCGCTAGCAAAATCCGACTACTCGGCCGAGTCGGTGGGGGGTGCTGCCTGGTCGGCGTCGGCGGCAGAGCCCTCCGCGGCAGACGTCTCACCGTTAACGACGTCGCTGGGCTCATCCGCGTTGCGCGCGACGGCGATCAAAGTGGTGCTTTCGCCGAGGTTCATCAGCCGCACGCCCTTCGTCTGCCGTCCAGCCTTGCGCACCTGCTCGGCTCGGGTCCTGATGACCCCGCCGCTCGAGGTGATGGCGTAGAGCTCGTCATCGACGTCGACGATGAGCGCTCCGACCAGCCTCCCACGTCGGCGGTCGTGCTGGATGGTCAGCACACCCTTGCCACCCCGGCCCTGGACCGGGTAGTCCTCGATCGGCGTCCGCTTCGAATACCCACCGTCGGTGGCCACCAAAACGAAGAGTCCCTCCTGGACCACACCGACCGAGAGCAGTTCGTCGTCCGCGTTGAACCGCATGCCCTGAACACCGGAGGTCGCTCGGCCCATCGGACGCAGGACGTCGTCGGTCGCGTGGAAGCGGATCGACTGGCCGTCGGCGGAGACCATGAGCAGGTCGTCGTCGGCGGAGCAGAGCACGGCGCCGACGAGCTCGTCGTCCTCGCGCAGGTTGATGCCGATGAGACCGCCGGACCGGTTGGAGTCGAAGTCGGACAGCTTGGACTTCTTGACCAGGCCCTTGCGGGTGGCGAGCACCAGGTACGGCGACACGTCGTAGTTCTTGATCTGGATGACCTGCGCGATCTCCTCCTCCGGCTGGAACGCGAGGAGGTTCGCGACGTGCTGGCCGCGGGCGTTGCGGTTCGCCTCGGGCAGCTCGTAGGCCTTCGTGCGGTAGACGCGGCCCTTGTTCGTGAAGAACAGGATCCAGTCGTGCGTGGAGCACACGAAGAAGTGGGCGACGATGTCGTCCTGCTTGAGCTGCGCGCCCTGGACGCCCTTGCCGCCGCGCTTCTGCGCCCGGTACAGGTCGGTCTTGGTGCGCTTGGCGTAGCCGGTGCGCGTGATCGTGACGACCACGTCCTCGACCGCGATCAGGTCCTCCATGGACACGTCGCCGTCGAACGGGATGATCTTGGTGCGGCGGTCGTCGCCGAACTTCTCCACGATCGCCGTGAGCTCGTCGCGGACGATCTTCCGCTGCCGCTCGGGCTTGTCGAGGATGTCCTTGAGGTCCGCGATCTCGAGCTCGATCTCGGCCAGCTGGTCGATGATCTTCTGGCGCTCGAGGGCGGCCAGGCGGCGGAGCTGCATCTCCAGGATCGCGTTGGCCTGGATCTCGTCGACGGCGAGGAGCTCCATCAGGCCGGTGCGCGCGAGGTCCGGCGTCTCGGACCGGCGGATCAGCGCGATGACCTCGTCGAGGTGGTCGAGCGCCTTCACCAGGCCGCGCAGGATGTGGGCGCGCTCTTCGGCCTTGCGCAGGCGGAACCGCGTCCTGCGCTGGATGACCTCGATCTGGTGCTTCACGTAGTGGCGGATCATCTGGTCGATCCGCAGCGTGCGCGGCACGCCGTCGACCAGCGCCAGCATGTTGACGCCGAACGAGTACTGCAGCTGGGTGTGCTTGTAGAGGTTGTTCAGCACGACCTTCGCCACGGCGTCGCGCTTGAGCGTGATGACGATGCGCATGCCGATGCGGCGGTTGGACTCGTCGGCGATGTTCGCGATGCCGGTGAGCTTCGCGTCGCGCACGAGGGCGGCGATGTTCTCGACGAGGTTGTCCGGGTTGACCTGGTACGGCAGCTCGGTGACGACCAGGATCGTGCGGCCCTTGGCGTCCTCGTCCATCTCGACGACGGCGCGCATGCGGACCGAGCCGCGGCCGGTGCGGTAGGCGTCCTCGATGCCGGAGGTGCCGAGGATCTGGCCGTAGGTCGGGAAGTCCGGGCCCTTGATCCGGGCGATCATGGCTTCGAGGGTCTCCTCGTCGGAGGCCTCGTGGTTGTCGAGCGCCCAGACCACGCCGTCCGCGACCTCGCGGAGGTTGTGCGGCGGGATGTTGGTGGCCATGCCGACCGCGATGCCGGAGCTGCCGTTGATCAGCAGGTTGGGGATGCGCGACGGCAGGACCGTCGGCTCCTGGATGCGACCGTCGTAGTTGTCGCGGAAGTCGACGGTCTCTTCCTCGATGTCGGCCAGCATCTGCATGGCCAGCGGGGAGAGCCGGCACTCCGTGTACCGCATGGCGGCGGCGGGGTCGTTGCCCGGCGAGCCGAAGTTGCCCTGGCCCTGGATCAACGGGTACCGCATCGCCCACGGCTGGGCGAGGCGCACCAACGCGTCGTAGATCGCCGAGTCGCCGTGGGGGTGGTAGTTGCCCATGACGTCGCCGACGACGCGGGCGCACTTGTTGAAGCCGCGGTCGGGGCGGAAGCCCGAGTCGAACATCGAGTACAGAACGCGGACGTGCACGGGCTTGAGCCCGTCGCGCACGTCCGGCAGCGCACGACCCACGATGACGGACATCGCGTAGTTGATGTACGAGTTCTGCATCTCCTGCTGGATCTCGACCGGCTCGATGCGGTCGTGCTCCGGGGGCAGAGTCGTCTCGCTCACTGTTCTCTTTCC
>NZ_JBHXCW010000392.1:0-4344 GCF_042725365.1 Lentzea sp. NPDC060358
CCGCGACGGGCTGGTCGACCAGCCGCCGCACGGCACGGGCGATCCGGGCGGACGGCGAGCCCGTGCCGTAGGGCGAGGCGATCTCCCGCAGTGCCACGCGGTGCGCGGCGACGTCGTCCAGCCACGGCCGGACGGCGTCGCCGACCAGCGGTCCCGGGGGGACGAGAGTGCCGAACGTGCCCTCGATCTCCGGCCGCTCGGTGCTGCGGCGCACGACCACGACGGGGCGCTTGAGCACGCTCACCTCCTCCTGGATGCCGCCCGAGTCCGAGACGACCACCGCGGACCCGTGCGCCAGGGCCAGGAAGGTGCTGTACGGCTGCGGCTCGACGACCCGCACCCCGTGCAGCAGCGCGGAAAGCCCGAACGCGTCCACCCGCGCCGCGGTCCTCGGGTGCAGGGGCAGCACGACCGGCAGCGGCAGAGCGGTCAGCTCGCGCAGGATCGTCTCGAGGGTGCCCGCGTCGTCCACGTTCTCCGGGCGGTGCACCGTGGCCAGCACGTAGCGGTCGCGCGTCAGGCCGAAGCCCGCCAGCACCGCGCTCTCCTCGTCCCGGCCGGGCTGCGCGTGCGCCAGCGCCTCGACGACCGTGTTGCCGGTGACCGCGATGCGGCTGTCCGCGACGCCCTCGGCGAGGAGGTTGTGGCGGTTCAGCGACGTCGGCGCGCAGCACAGGTCCGCCAGGTGGTCGATGACCACGCGGTTGTGCTCCTCCGGCATCGCGCGGTCGTAGCTGCGCAGTCCCGCTTCCACGTGCACCAGCGGGACGTCGCAGGCGTTGGCCGCCAGCGCTCCCGCGAGCGCGGAGGTCGTGTCGCCCTGCACGACGACGGCCGCGGGCCGGTCGGCGGCCAGGACCTCGTCGACGGCCGCGACGGCGCGGCCCAGCTGGTCGCCGCGGCGCAGGCCGCCCAGGCTCAGCTCGTGGAAACCGCCCGGTTCCGGCACGTCGCGGCGGATGAGCGAGTACATCGAGCGGTCGTAGTGCTGGCCGGTGTAGATCATGGTGCACGCGCTGCCGAAGTGGTCGACGAGCGGCGCCAGTTTGATCAGTTCGGGCCTGGTGCCGCAGACGATCGTCACGGTGGTGGTTTCCCGCACGGCCGCAAGCTACTTCATCGCGTGCGGCGTTCTTCCGCGTTCGCGGTCCACGTTCACCCGAAAGCGTTGCCTGGGATATCGCTCGAAAGTGTTGCGGCAGAGGCGTGTCGTAGTGTGCGCGCTCATCTGAGGCGCGCGCCGAAGCGTGTTTCGCCGAAACCAACGGAGAGTCCCGCGTGTCCGGTCATCTGGCGCTTGCCGTGTCCACCGTGCTCTACGGGCTGGGGATAGTCGCGCAGACCGTCGCCGCGCGCAGGGCGGAGGACCGCCCGGGCACCGGGGTGGGGCTGCTCGCGCGGCTCGCGGCGGACCGGGTGTACCTGCTGGGCTTCACCGGTCAGGCGGGCGGCTTCGCGTTCGCCTTCCTGGCGCGGGAGGAGCTGCCGCTCTACCTCGTGCAGGCGGGGTCCTCCTGCGCGGTCGGCCTCGCGACGGTGATCGGCGTGCTGCTGCTCGGCTGGCGGATCCGGCGCGTCGAGGTCGCCGTGCTCGCCGTGATGGCGTGCGGGCTGCTGCTGCTCACGGGCGCGGCCGCGCCGTCGGCCGCGAAGGAGCTCCCGCTCGTCCCCGCGCTCGTGGTGCTGGGCGCGGTGGCGCTGGCCGTGCTCCCGCTGGCGCGCACGGTGAAGGCCGCCACGCCCGTGCTGGCGGGCATCGCCTTCGCGGTGGTCGCCGTGGCCGCCCGCACCGTCGCCGGCAAGCCCCTGCCCGACCTCGTGCTGCACCCGCTGACGTGGGTGATGCTCTTCGCCGCGTTCGCCGGGCAGGCGTGCCTCGCCACCGCGCTGCAGCGCGGCTCGGCCACCTCCGCGGTCGCGTCGATGGACGCCACGACCGTGGTGATCGGCTCGGTCGCGGGCCTGGCGCTGATGGGCGACCGGATCGCGCCGGGACGCGAGTGGTGGGTCGGGCTGGGCGTGCTGCTGGTGGTCTCCGGCGTGCTGGCGCTCGGCTCGGCCCGGCAGCCCGCGCGGGAGCTCGTGGACGCCGGGGGCGAGCGGTGAAGCCCGTCGCCAGCGTGTCGCTGGACCTCGACAACCTCTGGGCCTACCTCAAGACCCACGGCGACCCGGCGTGGGAGCGCAGGCCGAGCTTCCTCGCCTCCGCGGTGCCCCGCCTGCTCGACGTCTTCGGCGAGCAGGGCCTCACGACCACGGTCTTCGTCGTGGGCGCGGACGCCGAACGGGACGACGGCGCGGCAGCCGTCGCGGCGATCACCGCGGCCGGGCACGAGGTCGCCAACCACTCGTTCGGCCACGAGCCCTGGCTGCACCGGTACTCCGCCGCCGAGCTGGAGACCGAGGTCGTACGGGCGGAGCGGGCGATCACCGCCGCCGGCGCACCGGTGCCGGTCGGGTTCCGCGGCCCCGGCTACAGCGTCACCCCGCAGCTGCTGCGCGTGCTCGCCGGACGCGGCTACCGCTACGACGCCAGCGTCCTGCCCACCTGGATCGGGCCGCTCGCCCGCGCCTACCACAACCGCACCGCCGGCGTTTCGGGCGACGCCGCCGACCTCTTCGGCGGGTTCGGCAAGGTCAAGGCCCCCAACGAGCCGTACCGGTGGCGCGCCAGCGGTCTCGTCGAGCTGCCGGTCACCACGATGCCGTTGCTGCGGGTCCCGATCCACGGCGCGTACCTGTTGCAGCTGCACCAGATCTCGCCGCGGCTGGCCCGCGGGTACTTCCGCACGGCGCTGCGGCTGTGCCGCGCCCGCGGCGTCTCCCCGTCGCTGCTGCTGCACCCGACCGACGTGCTCACCACCGCCGAGGCGCCCGGCATGGAGTTCTTCCCCGGCATGGCGGTGCCCGGACCGGCGAAGGTCGCGCTGCTGGGCTGGGTGCTCTCCCTGCTGCGCCGCCACTTCGACGTCGTGGGCACCGGCGAGCACGTCGCCCGCGTCTCGGCGTCCGTGCTGCGGGAACGGGATCCGGTCGCATGTGGCTGACGGTCCTGCTGCGCGTCCTCGCCTGCGGCACGGTCGCGCTGGCCCCGCTGGAGGGGTACCTGCTCGAGGCGGACGGCCGGCTGGCCAAGGTCGTGCCCGCCGCGCTGGTCGGCGTGTGGGTCGTCTCGCTCGCCCGCGACCGCAGGCTGCCCGCGCCGCACCCGCTGCACCTGCTCCTCGCGGTGCTCGCGATCGTGCTGCTGACGACCTCGGCGGTGCACGTCGCCGAACCGTTCACACTGGAGTACCTGGTCCGCTGGGTGCCGTTCCTCGTCATCACGGTGGTGCTCGCCGACGTGGCCGCGCGCGCAGTGCCGGTCCGGGCGCTGCTCGCCGCGGCGGTCGCGGGCGCGGTCGTGGCGGCGGCCGGCGGGCTGGTCAGCCTCGCCGGCGGCGAACTGCGGGCGACCGGGCCGCTGGAGGACCCGAACGACCTGGCGTTCTTCCTGGTGGCGGCGCTGCCGCTGCTGGTGGCGCTGCCGGTGGGGGGCCGCGCGCGGGTCGTGCCGCTGCTGCTGGGCGCGGTGCTGGTGGCCGGTGCCGCGGCGACGTTCTCCCGAGGCGGGGGCATCGCACTGGCCTGCGCGCTCGCCTGGCTCGTCGTCCGCAGGGCGATCCCGGTCCGGGCGGTGGTCGTCACCGCCGCCGTCACGGCTCTCGCGGCGCTGGTGTTCGCGCAGACCGCCCAGGCCGAGCTCTCCCGGGCGTTGCAGGAGAAGAGCCACATCGCGGGCACGAACGCCGACACGCGGATGCTGCGCTGGCAGGCCGCCGCGCGGATGCTGGCCGACGACCCGCTGCTCGGCGTCGGGCCCGGCGGGTTCCGCCAGGGGTACGCGGCGGCCTCGCACAACGCGGAGATCGACGAGCAGACCCCCGTGGCGCACAACATGTTCATCGAGGTCGCGGCCGAGCTGGGGCTGCCGGGGTTCGCGGTGCTGATCGGGCTCGTCGCGCTCGGGTTCGCCGCCGCGGAACGGGCCGTGCGCGTCAGCCGGCGCGAGGCGGTCGCCGTGCAGGCCGCGCTGATCGCCGTCCTGGTCGCCTCGATCTTCCTGTCCGAGCAGTACTACCTGCCGCTGTGGTCGCTCGTCGCCGTCGCCGTCGCGATCGGGCAGCGGGCCCTGGAGGAGAGTCGATGCGCGTCCTGCACGTGATCAGCGAGATGGGCGCGGGTGGTGCCGAGGCGCTCGTGGCCGGCATGGCGAAGGCGGGCGGTGACGTCGGCTGGGAGTCCGCGGTGGCGAGCGGCGGCGGGTTCCGCGCCGAGGCGTTGCGGGAGCACGGGGTCGCGGTG
>NZ_JBHXCW010000393.1:0-4260 GCF_042725365.1 Lentzea sp. NPDC060358
GCCGCCTGCCGTGACGGGTGGCGCCCCCAAGCGCCGCCGGGGCAGCTCCTTCGACCGGATGCTGCCCTACCTGCTGCTGGCCCCCGCCCTCATCGCGATCCTCTGGCTGATCGGCTGGCCGGTCGTCTCCGTCTTCGTGACGAGCTTCCGCCAGCTGAACCTCGGCGAGCTGGTGCGCGGCGAGGTCGTGTGGACCGGCTTCGACAACTACGCGACCGTGCTGCAGGACGAGCGGTTCTGGACCGTCTCGCTGCGGACCGTCGTGTTCACCGTCGCCGTCGTCGGCGCCTCGGTGGGCATCGGCCTCGGGATCGCGCTGCTGATGCGCGTGCTCACGCCGTGGGTGCGGATCGCGCTGCAGATCGCGATGCTCTGCGCCTGGGCCATGCCGATCCTCGCGTCCACCACGGTGTACCAGTGGATGTTCGACCAGAACTACGGCATCTTGAACAAGACGCTGGTGCAGCTCGGGTTCGAGTCGTTCGCCGGGTACTCGTGGTTCTCCTCCGGAACGTCGACGCTGTCCGTCGTCGGCCTGCTGATCGTGTGGCAGGCGATCCCCTTCCTCGCCTTCTCGCTCTACGCGGGCCTCGTCGGCATCCCCCGCGACCTCTACGAGGCCGCCGGCATCGACGGTGCGACGGGCTGGCAGACGTTCCGCGCGGTGACGTGGCCGGAGATCAAGTCGCTGCTGATGATGGTGACGTTCCTGTCGACGCTGTGGGACTTCAAGGTCTTCGCCCAGATCTGGGTGTTCCGCGAGGGCGGTCCCAGCGGTGAGTCGACGACGCTGCCGGTGCTGCAGTACCTGGAAGGCATCGCGAAGAGCCACTTCGGCGTCGCGGCCGCGATCTCCGTGCTGATGATGGTGATCCTCGGCCTGATCACGTTCCAGTACCTGCGCAAGCTCCTGCAGACCGAGGAGGGGAAGATCTGATGCTCAAGAAGTCGGCGGCCAACGTCGTTGGTCTCGCGCTCGCGCTGTTCTTCCTCTTCCCGACGTACTGGATGATCACGTCGGCGTTGAAGCCCAAGGGCACGACGATCACGTCGGACTACGACCTGATCCCGTTCTCGATGACGCTCTCGAACTTCGCCACGGCGTGGACGAAGCCGGGCTTCCTGTCCTCGCTCGGCAACAGCCTGGTGGTGACGCTGACCGCGGTGCTCGCCGCGATCATCGTCGGCATCACCGCGGCCGTGGCCATGTCGCGCTTCCGGTTCCGGGGGCGCAAGGGCTTCGTGCTGCTGATGCTGGTGGCGCAGATGGCGCCGTTCGAGGCGCTGCTGATCCCGATGTTCCTGATGATGCGGGACCTCCAGCTCTACGAACACCTGTCGTCGCTGGTCCTCGTGTACTTCGCGGTGACGCTGCCGTTCTGCGCGTGGACGTTGCGCGGGTTCGTCAACGGCATCCCGATCGAACTCGAGGAAGCCGCGATGGTCGACGGCTGCGGCCGCTGGGGCGCGTTCCAGAAGGTCACCCTGCCCCTGCTGGGTCCCGGCCTCGTCGCGACGTCGGTGTTCGCGTTCATCACGGCGTGGAACGAGTTCCTGTTCGCCAAGGTGCTGATCCGCAGCCAGGACAGCGAGACGCTGCCCGTGTGGCTGTCCGGGTTCCAGACCGCGTTCGGCACCGACTGGGGTGGCGCGATGGCCGCGTCGGTCCTGTTCACCGTGCCGGCCCTGGTGTTCTTCCTGATCGTGCAGCGCAAGATGGTCGCCGGCGTGACCGCCGGTGCCGTGAAGGGATGACGCGTGGATCAGTTGGCCGCAGCCGTTCTGCTTCCCGGTTTCCACGGAACGACCGCTCCCGACTGGTTGCTGCGCCGCGTCGCTGACGGCCTCGGCGGCGTTGTGCTCTTCGGGCGCAACGTCGTCGACGACGCCCAGGTGACCGCGCTGTGCGGCGAACTGCGTTCGGCGCGCCCGGACGTGGTGATCGGCATCGACGAGGAGGGCGGCGACGTCACGCGTCTCGACGCGGGCCGCGGCTCCGAGGTGCCGGGCAACCACGCCCTGGGCGCGGCGGACGACCTCGACCTCACGCGCTCGGTCGCCGCGTCCATCGGGTCGCGGCTCGCCAAGTGCGGGATCTCGCTGAACCTGGCGCCGTCCGCCGACCTCGTGCTGACGCTCGACGACCCGATCATCGGCGTCCGCGCGTTCGGCTCGGACCCGGTCCTCGCCGCGCGGCACGTCGCCGCGTGGGTCGAGGGCCTGCAGACCGTGGGTGTGGCCGCGTGCGCCAAGCACTTCCCCGGCCACGGGGCGTCCACCGAGGACTCCCACGAGCAGCTGCCGGTGCTGCCGCGCACCGAGGAGCAGCTCCGCGCCGTCGAGCTCGTGCCGTTCCAGGCGGCCGTGCACGCCGGCGTCCGCTCGATCATGACCGGCCACCTCGTGGTCCCCGAGTGGGGCTCGCAGCCGGTGACGCTGAACAAGCACGCGATCGACCTGCTGCGCACCGAGCTGGGCTTCACCGGCGCGGTGATCACCGACGGCCTGGACATGAAGGCCGTCGGCGGCGACCTCGCGCAGGGTGCCGTGCGCGCCCTGGCGGCGGGTGTCGACGCGATGTGCCTCGGCGGCATCGCCCTGGGCGACGACGACCTGCGGTGGCTGATCGACTCGATCGTGGCCGCGGTCAGGTCCGGCGAGCTGTCCGAGGAACGCCTCGCCCAAGCCGCCGCGCGGTCGCTGGCCCTGGGCCTGCCGCCGTCGACCATCGACGCCCACAACGCCGAGATCGGCCTCCTGGCCGCCCGGCGCGCCGTCGAGGTGCGCGGCCCCGTCTCCGTCGGGAGCGACCCGGTGGTGGTCGACCTCGTCGTGGACCCGTCCATCGCGGTCGGCGACGTGCCGTGGGGGCTCGGCCCCTACCTGGCCGAGGTGCTCCCCGGCACCAGCGTGATCGCCGCTCGTGACGTCACGGCGGACGAAGTTGCGAAGACCGCCGGTGGCCGCACGATTGTCGTGGTGACCCGCGACGCGCACCGGCACACCACCGCTCGACAACTGATAACCGATTTGACTGGTTCGGGCCTCGAGGTGGTGCACGTCGAGACCGGCGTGCCGGGCCCCGACCTGGGCAGCGTCGCCCGCATCGACACCCACGGCGGTTCTCGGGTGAGCCTGCGAGCCGCGGCCGAGCTGATCCTGAAAGGCACCTCATGACCACGCCCCAGCCAGGCAGGAACATGGCGGCGGAGATCGCCGCCCAGCCGGAGGTCTTCTCCTCCCTGTACGCCTCGCGCGCGGCCATCGCCGAGGTGGCCGCCGTGATCCGCGAACGGGCGCCGCGCTTCGTGCTCTTCGCGGCCCGCGGCTCGAGCGACCACGCCGCCATCTACGCGAAGTACCTGACCGAGATCCTGCTGGAGCTCCCCGCGGGCCTGGTCTCGGCCTCGACCACGACGCTCTACGGCGCCGAGCCGGACCTGCGCGACGTGCTGCTGGTGACGGTCTCCCAGTCGGGCGGCTCGCCCGACCTGCTGGAGGTCACCGCCTCCTACCGCCGCCGCGGCGCGCTGACGGTCGCCGTGACCAACACCGCGTCGTCCCCGCTGAACGCGGCCGCCGAGCTCTCGGTGGACGTCTCGGCGGGTGTGGAGCACGCCGTGGCGGCCACGAAGACCTACTCGGCGACGCTGCTGGCGCTGTACCTGCTGATCGACGCCGTGCGCGGCGGCAACGGCGAGGCGGCCGCGTCGCTGGGCGAGCTGGCCCAGGTCACGCTGGACGCGTCGGCCCCGACCGTCGACGAGGCCGTGCGCCGCTACCGGTTCGTGGACCGCGTCCTCACCACCGGCCGCGGCTACTCCTACGCCACCGCCCTGGAGGCGTCGCTGAAGCTGGCGGAGACCTCCTACCTGGCGGCCCGCGCGTACAGCGGCGCGGACCTGCTGCACGGCCCGGTCGCGGCCGTGGACGGCGAGACGGCGGTCCTCGCGATCACGTCGCTGGGCAAGGGCGGCGACTCGCTGCGCGACGCCCTCGACGTGGTGCACCAGCGCGGCGCGGACGTCGTGGCGGTCGGGTCGGCGTCGGAGAAGGTCGGAGCGACGCTGGCCGTGACGATCCCGGAGACGGCCGAGGAGGTGGCGCCGGTGCTGGAGATCCTGCCGGTGCAGCGCCTCGCGTACGGCCTCGCGCTGGCCCGCGGCGGCGACCCGGACAGCCCGCGGGGCCTGAACAAGGTCACCCGCACGCTGTAGTCCCACCCACGAGGAAGGGCCCCGCTCAGCCCGAGCGGGGCCC
>NZ_JBHXCW010000394.1:0-4239 GCF_042725365.1 Lentzea sp. NPDC060358
TCACTTCTGCCTTGGATTGCAGGGAGGCCAACGCTGCGGCGCAAGGGCTTCTTGTTTTCCGCCAAGCGGTTGCGCGTGCCTTTGCCAACGACAGGACGTCGGAACCGACCGAGCCGCCTCGGCGTTCCCGTCTCCGAGCCAGCTAGTCGAAGGGCGTGCTGTCATGGGCAACCTGGTCTTGTTTTCCGAGCTGCGCCGGCGGCTTGTCGAGCATCTGGATCTTGTGTCGCGGATCGCTGCTGACGGCGATGGCGCGTCCGTGTTGTCCATGGCACGGCACGAAGTTCCGCGGTTGGTGGCCGCCTTGCGCGTGTTCGTTGATGAGCACCAGCCGGACGAGAACGGCTGGTGCAGGAAGTGTCGTGGTGGGCCCGCTTGGCGGAGAGTGCCAGCGCCTTGCCGGATGTTGCTCGACGTTCATCTTGCCGCCCAGGCAGCGACTGCGACGACGCACGAGCGCACGCATTGGCAGCCGAAGAGGCACCGGGCGTGAAGCCCACGGATCAAGAACAGGCTGATGGGACATGGCTCTACAACTGGTCAACGGGAGAGCGAGTCTGGAGGTCCGCGCCTTGAGCCGGACCGTACTGGGCTGGCGGACGAG
Source organism: Lentzea sp. NPDC060358 (assembly GCF_042725365.1). NCBI lineage: Bacteria > Bacillati > Actinomycetota > Actinomycetes > Pseudonocardiales > Pseudonocardiaceae > Lentzea > Lentzea sp. NPDC060358. The sequence continues at coordinate 605 of NZ_JBHXCW010000394.1, forward strand.
GCGCGACTGGTCGCTCCTCGAGTTGGGCTCACGGGTTGGCTTCTCGACCGCGAAGTTGTCGCACCTCTGCCGAGCTGCGCAACGCATGTCTCCTAGCGAGGTCGTCGTGGTCGGTGCTGCGTGCGGTGCACCCGATGACGAAGTTGAGCTGTGCATACGGGTTGCGCAGCGAGCCGTTGATCCCCAGATGTGGGATCGGATCAACGGCGACGCTTGGGCTCGGCTTACGTGGACACCGTGGGATGTCCTGGCTGAGGCGACTGAGCTGGTGATCGTGGCTGTGGAGACGCTGCCTGAGCTTGTGCGTACCTGTGGCTATCACGCCGCGCTTGTCACGTCCGGCGCAACGACGAATGACCTCGATCTTGCAAAGCAGCAAGACGCCCTCAGGCGCTTGAGAGTGGGCGCCAAGCAGTCCTCGAAGCTGCGGCGGCTGAACGTTCGACTGGTTGTGACGGAGCAGGCGCTCGGCGGCGTTGGCGATTCGAAGGTGATGGCAGACCAGCTGGAGCACCTGGAGGAGCTGGGCGAGTTGCCCGGCTTTGAGCTTCGAACCGTGGATGGCGATGCAGGGCCCTACTTTGGCATGGGCGTGTCCTTCTCGGTGATGCGGTTCATGGAGAAGCGGTTTGACGACGTTGTTCTCCTGCACACGCTGCACGGTGGCAACACCTGGCTTGAGTCGGCTGCCGAGCGCGATTCCTACGAACGAGTGCTTGTCGCGCTCGACGATGTTGTCCGCACCGAGGAGCTGTCCTTGCTCTGGTTGAACGAGGCCTCGCTGCGGCTTCGGGAACCGGCACGGCATTTGCAGCTGGTTACCGATCAGGCGAGGAGCTAGTTGTGCCGAAGAGGATCTCCACCGCGCGTGGCCGTGAGCTGGGCGCTGGCATACGGGCAGCCATCGCAGGCGCCGGTATGACCGCGCGAGGTGCCGCTGAGGTCATGGATTGGGACGAGGCCAAGGTCTCGGACGTGGTGAACGGCAAGGGTGGCGCCAACCTCGTTGAGATCGCTGCGCTACTCGGTGCCTGCAGGGTCAAAGCGGATGAGCGCGCTCATCTTCTGGGCTTGCACAGTGAGACGGGTGTTGTCGGCTGGTGGCAGCAGCACGGGGTGTGTTCGCCCATCGAGCTTCGTACTGTCGTTGAGAACCTGGCGGTGGCGGAGGCGCTCACCTGCTGGCACACGCACGCGGTGCCGCTGTTCTTGCAAACGGCCGACTACATGCGTGAGGCATTGCGCGCCTCGGCCACCTCGCCGGCCGATGAGTTGGAAGACCGAGTTCAGGCGGGCCTTGCGATGCAGCGACTGCCTCGGCAAGGCACCACTCGCACGTTCTTCATTCACGAGTTGGCGCTGCAGCTTCAGGTTGGTGGTACTGAGGTGCAGGCCGGGCAGTTGCTGCATCTCATGTTCATGGCGAACCGTCCGAACGTCGAGATCCGGATCCTGCCGATCACCCGAGGCGCGCACGCAGGACTCGCAGGGCCGTTCACCCTGCTGACGTTTCCGAAGTACGAACCGCTGGTTTGGGTCGGCACTGAGAACTCAACTCTTCTTGCCGAGTCGCGAGATGCGGTCGCGGGATACGAGACCGTCGTTCGCGCGCTGGACGCGCAGAGTCTCGACGAGGCCGAATCCAAGGACCTGCTTCTCCGCCTGCACGACGTGACGAAGCCATAACGATCGGCGACCGCGTGTCCCAACAAGCCTCGAAATCCGGAGTTCAGGGGTGCTTGAGCGACCACCGCTTGAGCAACTCCGAAGGGAGAGGCCGATGGGTGACAGCGCGGGTTGGTCAGCGCATGGTCCGGCACTTGGGGAGGCGGGTGTACGGCGTTCTGAATCCGCTGGCCCAACCGCCGAGACGCAAAGTCACGTCTCCGCACGTCAGCAGTGGTATCGAGGAAGGCCGACCAAAAGCCGACTGAGGAGTGACAACAAAGGAACTCCACACACTCGTGAACGGCGCAGCGGCCGAGTCGGCGAGCCAGATGCCGCCCTGTGGTTTCGGCTCGTTGAGAGGGATCGGCGGATCCTTGCTCTCTTGCACGAGCACAAGGTGCTCACCACCAACCAGATTGCGGCGATCGAGTTCTCCTCGGTGCGACGTGCTCAGGATCGCCTGCGGCAGCTGCGTGAGCTCGGCGTGGTGTTCGCGTTTCGCGACTCCTACAGCACCGGAGGTACGAGTCAGACGCGGTACGCGCTCGGTTACCGCGGTGCGCGGGTGATCGCTGCACAGCGCGCGGAGAAGCCGCCGGTGGCCGGTGCGTACGCGGACCGGCTGGAGCGACTGGGGTTGTGGCCCAAGCTGGCGCATCAGCTTGGCGTCAACGACTTCTTCTGTGGGCTGGCTGCGTATGCCCGTACTCGGCCGGACGCCGGCCTCACGCAGTGGTGGCCGGAAAAGGTCTGCGCCGACTTCTTCTGGCACGGCGACACCAAGCTCAGGCCCGACGCTTACGGCTGTTGGGATGAGGACGGACGGCGGGTTCGGTTCTTCCTGGAGCACGACACAGGGACCGAACCGCTGTCCAAAGTGGTGGGCAAGCTCGGTGACTACAGCCGGTTCGGCACCGACGTGTTCGGGGTTCTGCTGTTCTCGGTTCACTCATCGCTGCGAGAACGGAACCTTCGCTCGGCGATGCGTCAGCAGCTCGGCTTCGAGAAGCCCGGCTTCGTCATCGCTACAGCGTCTCGTGAGTACGGCCATCCTGATGGACCGGCTGGGCCGATCTGGGCGTTGTGGTCCTTCCAAAACCAGGTTCCGGAACGGCGGCGGCTGGCAGAGCTTCCGCAACGTGGTCCGCGCGTTCCAGAGCACGCATCGCCCATAGGAATCCCCTTCAGTGAAGCGTCATGGGATCCCCAGAACACCACAATGGTCGGACAGATCACGGGAGACGAGAGGCGATGGGGATGAACATTGTTCCGCTGCCTCAGAGACCACCCGTTAGTGACACGGAACCTTTGTGCGACAACGGTTCTGAACATGATGAGTGGCACTACAATCAGATTGGAAACCGCACGAAGAGCTGGGCTTTCTCCTGCCACGTGCGTTATGTCAGCGGCGCCGAAGGCGATCGTCTGCGCGGTGAACTGGCCGCCGTGATCAGAGACCTCCTCGACTGGGCTGCCAGTCAGCGCGCCGACCAGGCCGATACTCAGGAGGCTGCCTGATGAATCAACCGCGGCTGCAGGCCGTACCGTCTGGGCCGTCCGGCCTGTCGGACTACGCGGTCTCACCACTCGGTATGCCGGTTGCGTTGCTGCGCAATGAGGTTCGAGTGGCGTTTCTTGGCCGAACGTCCACCGATGACCAGCAGGACCCGCGTCAGTCCATGCTCCGGCAACTCGGGAACTGCAAGGCGTCCATCCCCGAGTCGTGGGTGATCGTCGCGCACTTCTACGACGTCGAGTCCGGGCGTATGGAGTTGGACCAGCGCGGGCGCGGCGAGAACTACGAGCGGTACGACATCCCGATCGCTCGCGACGGTGGCGTCACAGACCTGCTCGACGAAGCAACGCACAAGGGCGGGTCTGTCAAACGAACGGTGTAACTCGGGTTGAAGGAAACTACTTGCGTCCGGCGGCCAGGCGGCCGTCGAAGGCGATGTCGAACGCGTTGA
>NZ_JBHXCW010000395.1:0-4233 GCF_042725365.1 Lentzea sp. NPDC060358
GGCCTGGGGCTCGGCGCCGCACCGCAGGCGGCCCTCGCCACGTACCCGGACTTCTTCCGCGAGCACTTCGGCCTGCCGGAGAACCGGCTGGTCGTCGCGGGCGTGTCGGTCGGCTACCCGGACGTCGCGCACCCGGTGAACTCGTTCCGCACGAGCCGCGGCGACGCGGCCGTCACCTTCCACGCGGACTAGGCGGCCCAGCGCACCACGTCCTCGACAACCGCGTTCCCGCCGCACAGCACGAGACCGAGGCGTGCGCCCGGACCGACGCGGCCGAGCACGGCCCGTGCCGCCGGCACCAGGCACCCGGCGGCGGGCTCCGCCCACACCTTCTGCGCGTGGGCCAGCGTCAGCGATCCCTGCGCGGCCTCGGCGTCGGTCACCACCAGGACGTCCTCCAGCAACGCGACGGCGTGGTCGTAGGTCAGCTGCGACACGTGGGGCGCCGCGAGAGTGGAGACGACCGACGTCGGCGTGAAGTCCACCGGGCCGCCCGCCGCCAGTGCCCGGCGCAGCGCATCGGCGCCCTCGACCTCCACGCCCCACACGCGGACACCGGGCACGAGCGCGTGGAACGCCGTGGCGACGCCCGCGGCGAACCCTCCGCCGCCGACGCTCACCAGCACGTCGGTGACGTCCGGGGCGTCCTCGGCGAACTCCAGGCCCGCGGTGCCCTGCCCGGCCACCACGACCTCGTCGTCGTAGGGGTGGACAAGCGTCGCGCCCGCCGCCACCAGGTCGTTCATCAGCCCGAACGCCGCCGCGAGGCCGTCGGTGAGGCGCACGTCCGCTCCCGAGGCCCGTGCCAGCTCCACCGAACGCGCGGGTGCGGTCGACGGCATCACGACGGTCGCGGCGACTCCGAGCTCGTGCGCGGCGTCGGCCAGGGCGATGCCGTGGTTGCCGCCGCTGACGCCGACCACGCCCGCCGCCCGCGCCTCGCCGGACAGGGAGAGGATCTTCGCGAACGCGCCGCGCGCCTTGAAGGACCCGCTGCGCTGCAACAGTTCCAGCTTCACCGCCGTCGGCACGCCCAGCAGCGCGGACAGGCCGGGGGAGCGCAGGGCCGGCGTGCGCAGCACCCGCCCGTCGATCATCCCGGCCGCGCTCCGGACGTCGTCGATGGTCAGCAGTTCCGCCATGCCGCCAGACTAGGCGCCGCTCACCAGGGCACGACGCCGCCGTCGTCGAAGAACCCGCCGCGCGGCCCGTCGTCGGGCAGGGTGGCCAACCGGATCGCGATCGCGGCGCCCTCGTCGGCCGTGCGCGGCGAGGCGAAGCCGGTGAAGTCGGTGGCGACGTAGCCGGGGCAGGCGGCGTTGACGAGGACGTTCGTGCCCGCGAGCTCGCGGGCGTACTGGGCGGTGATGCTGTTGAGCAGCGACTTCGACGGCGCGTAGGCCGCGAGCTGCGGCCCGGTCTGCAGGGCCAGCGAGCCCATGTTGCTCGACATGTTGACGATGCGCGGCGCGTCGGAGCGGCGCAGCAGCGGGAGCACCGCGTTCGTCACGCGCACGACACCGAACACGTTGGTGTCCAGCACCGTGCGGAGCACGTCGAGGTCCAGAGTGGACGGGTTCTGCACACCGCCGTCCATCGGGCCGGAGATGCCCGCGTTGTTGACGAGCACGTCGAGGCGCCCGGTCTGCTGCTCGACGGCCTTGGCGGCCGCGGCGGCGCTGTCGTCGGAGGTGACGTCGAGGGCGACGCCGAACGCGTCCGCCCCCGCGAGACGCAGTCGTTCCACGGCCTCGTCGCGGCGGGCCGTGTCGCGGGCGCCCACCGCCACGGTGAACCCGATCGCCCCGAGCCCGCGGGCGATGGCGAACCCGATTCCCTTGTTCGCGCCGGTGACCAGCGCGGTCTTCTTCTCGTTCACGCCCTCCATGCTCGGCGGGACCCGCGCGGACGTCCAAGATCGTTCGGGTGGGCTGTGATACCCCGCGGGTATTAGGCTGCGCAACCGTGGCCGACCTCGAGACGCGCGAGCTCCGGTACTTCGTCGCCGTGGCGGAGGAGCTCCACTTCGGACGCGCGGCCGACCGGCTCGGGATCGCGCAGCCGCCGCTGTCCCGGGCGATCCGGCAGCTCGAGCACCGGCTCGGCGTGCGGCTCCTCGACCGCGACCGCCGGGGCGTGGCGCTCACCGGCGCGGGCGAGGTCCTGCTGCACGAGGCGCGGCGGGCGCTCGACGCCGTCGCGGCGGCCGCGCGCCGGACGCGCCGCGCGGGGGACGCCAGCCGGCCGCTGGTGCTCGTCACGAAGGCGGGCGCGTCCCTCGAACTGCTGCAACGGCTCCTCGACGCGGTCGCGGCCGAACCCGAGCCGGTGCCCGTCGAGGTGCTGCTGTGCGAGGTCGGCGAGCAGGCGGGGCTGCTGCGGGACGGCAGCGCGGACGTGGCGGTCGTGCACCGGCCCTACGACGACCTCGCGGGCTTCGACACCGAGGACCTGTTCGTCGAGGGCCAGGTCGCGATCCTGCCCGCGGGCCACCCGCTCGCCGCCCGCGAGGCGCTCACGCTCGCCGACGTCCAGGACGTGCCCGGCCTGCCGATCGCCCGGTGGCCGCGGCTCGACGGCACCTACCCGGACGGGCCGGGCCCCGAGGTGCGCACCCAGTCGAAGCTCGCCCAGCTCGTGGCGCTCGGCAAGACCCTGCTCGTCATCCCCGCCTCCAGCCGCGCCTGGCAGTGGCCGCAGCACGTCGCCGTGCCCGTGACCGACGCGCCGGACGTCACGACCGTGCTCGCGTGGCAGCCCGCCAACCGGTCTCGCGCGGTCGCGTCGTTCGTGCGGACGGCGACGAGCCTGTCCCCGATCGGCCCCACCTGACAGGAGTCCCGTGCGCAAGACCGCCGAAAGCCCGCTCCACGCGTCGTTCGAGTTCGGCGGCCTGGAGGTCGTCGCGCTGCGGGACGGGTACCTCGACCTGCCGCCGTCGCGGCTGTGCTTCCCGGACGGCCTCGGTCCCGCGCCGGCGACGGTCGGCGGGCTGCTCCGCCTGTCCGTCAACGCCTTCCTCGTCGACGACGGCACGCGGCGGGTGCTCGTGGACACGGGCGCGTCGACCAGCTGGCACCCCACGATGGGCAGGCTGCTGGACGGCCTGGCCGAGGCCCGCGTCGACCGGGGGAGCATCACCGACGTCGCCATCACCCACGCGCACCTGGACCACCTCAACGGGCTCGTCGCCCCGGACGGAACGGATGCTTTCCCCGCGCTGGAACGGGTTTTCCTCGGGGCGGGCGACGAGGGCCGCCTCTCGGAGAACCTCGCCCGGTTCCGCGACCGCGCGGTCCTCGTGACCGGACCGCTGGCCGTGACCCCGTGGATGACGGCGCTGCCCACGCCCGGACACACACCGGGCCACACCGTGTACGACGTGCGGTCCGAGGCCGGTCATCTCCTCGTCTGGGGTGACACGGTCCACGTGCCGTCGGTGCAGTTCGCGCGCCCGGAGGTGACCTGGGAGCTGGACGCGGACCAGGACCTCGCCCGCGCCGCACGGCTCGAGCTCCTCGCCCGCCTGGCCGCGCCGGGGCACTTCGTGGCGGGTGCCCACCTCGACTGGCCGGGGATCGGCAGGGTCGAGGCGCGGGACCGGGGCTACGCGCTGGTCACCGACCCGGGCTGATCCCCGCCACCGCCACGGCGAACAGCCGCTCCGCCGCGGCGGCCGGGTCGCGGTGCTGCTCGGTGGCCATCGAGATGCCGACGATCAGCGTGACCAGCTCGACGACCGTGACGTCCGCCGCCACCGCGCCGTCGGCGATCGCGTGGCGCAGCAACGGTTCCGCGGCCTCGCCGATGACCGTCGCGCACGAGTTGCCGTGCACGGGGTCGGCCTCGTAGGACAGCGCGGTCGCGAGCCCGCGCGCCGTGACGCAGTAGCCGACGAGGTCGGCGAGCCAGGTGAGCAGCGCGTCCCGGCTGTCGCCGGACCCGGCCAGCTCGCCCGCCCGGACGCACAGGGCGTCGACCCGCTGCCGCGACACGGCTTCCAGCAACGCCTGCCGGGTGGGGAAGTGGCGGCGCACCGTCGCCGACCCGACCCCGGCGACGCGCGCGATCTGCTCGAGCGACGCGCCCGCGCCGTGCTCGGCCACCTCGCGCTCGGCGACGGCCAGGATCCGCCCGTGGTTGCGCCGGGCGTCGGCGCGCTGGCTCTCGGTCATGCCACCCTCGTGGTTGATAAACGGCGGGGCCCGCCATATCGTAGCGGACACAGAAACC
>NZ_JBHXCW010000396.1:0-4182 GCF_042725365.1 Lentzea sp. NPDC060358
ACGTTGTGCGGCTTGCCGCCGGGCACGGTCGCCGGGGTCCACCCGGGCGGGGCGCCGTAGTTCGGCGGGCCCGCCTGGTTGCCCTGCTGTGCCGGCTGGTGCACGCCGTTGGTGCCGTTCGGCGAAGGCAGCTGCTCGGTGGGCGGATCCGCGGCAGCGGCGTCCTCCTGCTGCAGCTCCTCCTCGATCGCGTCCTCGACGATCGGCGGCCACGGCTCGCCGCGTTCCTTGGCGAGCTCACCGGGCGTCTTGACCGGCGGGATGTCGGACGGCGTGCGGTCACCGAAGTCGTTGAACTGGGTGATGCGCGGCCGCTTCTCGACGCGGGCGAAGATCCGCTCCAGGTCCTTCTGGTGCAGGGTCTCCTTGTCGATCAGCTCGAGCGTGAGGTCGTCGAGGACGTCGCGGTAGGTGTTGAGCACCTCGTACGCCTCGGTGTGTGCGGCCTCGATGAGCTTGCGCACCTCCTCGTCGATCTCGTGCGCGACCTCCAGCGAGTAGTCCGCCTGGCGGCCGGCCGAGCGTCCGAGGAACGGCTCGCCCTGCTCCTGCCCGTACTTCACGGCGCCGAGCTTCGCGCTCATGCCGTACTCGGTGACCATCGCGCGGGCGATCTTCGTCGCCTGCTCGATGTCGTTGGACGCGCCCGTCGTGGGCTCGTGGAAGACGAGCTCCTCCGCGGACCGGCCACCCAGTGCGAACACCAGTCGCGCGATCATCTCGGACCTGGTCATCAGGTCCTTGTCCTCTTCCGGCACCGAGAGGGTGTGACCACCCGTGCGGCCGCGGGCGAGGATCGTGACCTTGTAGACCGGGTCGATGTCCGGCATGGCCCACGCGGCCAGGGCGTGCCCGGCCTCGTGGTAGGCGGTGATCTTCTTCTCCTTCTCGGAGATGATCCGGCTCTTGCGGGCCGGACCGCCGATCACGCGGTCGACCGACTCCTCCAGCGCGGCACCGGTGATGGTGGTGCCGTTCTGGCGGGCCGTGAGCAGCGCGGCCTCGTTGATGACGTTCGCGAGGTCGGCGCCGGAGAACCCGACGGTGCGCTTCGCGAGACCGTCGAGGTCGGCGTCCGTGGCGAGCGGCTTGCCCTTCGAGTGCACCCGCAGGATCTGCTTGCGGCCCTTCAGGTCCGGCGCGGACACCGGGATCTGGCGGTCGAAGCGACCGGGGCGCAGCAGGGCGGGGTCGAGGATGTCGGGGCGGTTCGTCGCCGCGATCAGGATGATCCCGCCGCGCGAGTCGAAGCCGTCCATCTCGACGAGCAGCTGGTTGAGCGTCTGCTCGCGCTCGTCGTGGCCACCGCCGAGGCCGGCGCCGCGGTGACGGCCGACCGCGTCGATCTCGTCGACGAAGATGATGCACGGCGCGTTCTGCTTGGCCTGCTCGAACAGGTCGCGGACGCGGGAGGCGCCGACACCGACGAACATCTCGACGAAGTCCGAGCCGGAGATCGAGTAGAACGGCACGCCGGCCTCACCGGCGACGGCCCTCGCGAGCAGCGTCTTGCCGGTTCCCGGCGGGCCGTAGAGCAGCACGCCCTTGGGGATCTTGGCGCCGAGCGCCTGGTAGCGGCCGGGGTTCTGGAGGAAGTCCTTGATCTCCTCGAGCTCCTCGACGGCCTCCTCGGCACCCGCGACGTCGGCGAACATCGTCTTGGGCATGTCCTTGGAGAGCTGCTTGGCCTTGGACTTGCCGAAGTTCAGGACGCGGTTGCCGCCGCCCTGGGCGTTGTTCATCATCCACATGAGCAGCAGCAACAGCAGGCCGAGCGGCACGAGGTAGATCAAGATCTGCATCAGGATGGACTCCTGGCTGACCTTGGTCTCGACGGTCGGCTTGTTGCCGGCCTGGTCGAGGACGTTGAAGATCTCGTCCGTCGCACTGGCCGGGTACTGCGTGATCAGGCGGTTGCTGCCCTCGAACGTGGTGCCGTCGGTGAGGGTGAGGCGGAGACGCTGCTCCTTGTCCTCGATCGTGGCTTCCTTGACCTTCCCGTCGCGCACCTGTTGCAGTGCTTGGGAGGTCTTGACCTGGTGGTAACCCCGTGAGTCGTCGAAGAGCACGGTGAAGACGAAGTAGAGCAGCAACACCGCAGCGATCCACAGCAGCGGGTTGCGAAGCAGGCGCTTGCGGTCCATGCACTTACGGCCGGCGGGCGGCCTCGACCCTCCCTGACTTGCGCGTCGGGCAGTGGAAGACCCACATACCGCGTCCGACCAGCCTACCGCCCGCTGGTCGGGTACTGAGCAACCAACGGGCGGAGGCGGTCCTGGGTTCCCGCGCGTGACCCCTGCCACGCATGTTCACGCACTTTGGTTCATCCGGAACAGATACCGCCGTCCAGACGAGTGACGCAGGTCACGCCGTCTCAGTACGTTTGGGGGTCACATGTCATCCTCATGCATTCCCCCGAGTGTTCCCCCGCCACTCGAAAGAGTGAACACGTGACCGAAGGTAAGTAACTGTATGTCAGCACGTCACACCTCCCCCGGCCTGTTCCGGCGGGTGGCCCTCCCCGTGGGCGCCCTGCTCGGAGTGGTCGCGGCGGCAGGCGTCACAGTTGTGGCACTGCGTGTCACCAGTGGTGCCGACTGCTCCGGCGCGCTGCCGCTGAAGGTGGCCGTCACCCCTGCCGCGCTGGACGTCGTGAACGCGGCCGCTCAGAACTACCAGCGGTCACAACCGGTCGTGAACGGCCGGTGCGTCCAGGTCCAGGTCGAGTCGCGCAACGCGGCCGACGTGGCGAACGAGCTGCCGACCGCGCAGATCAACCCCCACTCCCTCTGGATCCCCGACTCCTCGATGTGGGCGGCGGAAGCCCAGCGGCAGTCGGCCGAGACCGGCCCCGAGGCGCCGAAGCTGGACATCAAGCCCTCGCTGGCGTCCAGCCCGCTCGTGATGGCGGGCTCGGAGCAGGCCATGTCGAAGATCGGCTTCCCGGTCCAGCCCGTCTCGTGGTCGAAGGTCGTGGACCCGAAGGTCCAGATCTCGATGAGCGACCCGACGATGACGTCGGAGGGCCTCGCCTCCCTGTTCGTGATCAGAACCCTGCTCGGCAACCCGGACGGCACCCCCAAGCCCGAGCTCGTCGGCACCCTGCTGCGCGTGGGCCGCAGCGCGGTCCCGTCGGTGCGCGACTCGTTCGGCAAGGTCACCACCGACGCGGGCAAGGCGCCGCTGTTCGCCGCGACCGAGCAGTCGGTGGTGGCGAACAACCGCTCCGTCAAGGACAACGTGGTCGTGGGCGCCCCGCCCAAGGAGGGCACCCTCTCGTTCGACTACCCGCTCGTCCGGGTTTCCCGCTCGAACGAGCCGGAGGGCGTCGGCGAGGCGGCGGCGGAGTTCGAGAAGGTCCTGCGCTCCGCGGACACGTCCAAGCGCTTCGGCGAGGCGGGCTTCCGCACCGTGCAGGGCGCGGCGCCGGCGAAGTGGTCGACCGACGTCGAGGGCGTGCAGGCCGGTGACGTGAAGCTCATCGAGACCCCGAACGCCGACCAGGTGTCGGAGCTCCTGCGCACGTGGGGCGCCATCAGCCTCGACATGCGGATGCTGACCGTCATCGACGTGTCCGGCTCGATGATCGAGAAGAGCGGCGACGGCAAGACCCGCGTCGAGGCGGCGACCGAGGCCTCGATGACCGCGCTGTCGATGCTCCCGGACACCACCCAGATCGGCCTCTGGGCGTTCTCGACGGACAAGAAGCCGCCGAACGACTGGATCGAGCTGGTCCCGATGGGGCCGCTGGGCGAACCCCTGGCGGGCGTGGCCCGCCGCAAGCGCCTGGAGGCCGGCGCCTCGCAGCTCACCACCATCGTGGGCGGCGGCACGGCCCTGAACGACACGACCCTGGCGGCGTACCGGCACGTCCTGTCCGGCTACGACGCGTCGAAGGTCAACTCCGTCGTCCTGATGACGGACGGCCGCAACGACGACATCTCGTCGATCGACACGGCCTCGTTGATCGAGACCCTGAAGCGGGAGTCCGACCCCGCGAAGCCCGTGCCGATCATCATGGTCGGCCTCGGCGACGAGGTGGACATGGACGCCCTCCGCTCGATCTCCGCGGCGACCGGCGGCAAGGCCTACCAGGCGAAGAACCCGGAGGACATCCGCGGCGTGCTGCTGGACGCGGTGTCGCAGCGGCGGTGCCGCCCGAACTGCTGACCGGCTCCCGCA
>NZ_JBHXCW010000397.1:0-4132 GCF_042725365.1 Lentzea sp. NPDC060358
ACCCCACACCGCAACCACCAACGCAACAGCAAGCCGCCCAACGCAACAGGCGTGCCATCAACCCGCAGACGGTGCTGGCCGGTCTTTGATCAGCTGGCGGGGTCCGGGGCGGAGCCCCGAGCAGTGCTGACGCGTCTCTGCCGCGCGCCCGCGCAACCTCAACAAGCAACCATCTGCGGAACCCGGCTCTCGGGAGCGTCATCCACCTTCAAAGCCGCCCCCTCCCACACCAGCACGTACACGACCCGCCACCGAATGCACCCCTCGGGCAGCGAAGGCGGCGCCTTGGAAACGTCCTGAGTGGACACGAACGACAACAGCACCCGCAGCCGCCGGGAAACCACGTCCGACTCGACCCGCTGCACGACCACCCCGCCGTCCCGAGTGGTCTCGTAGGCGGCGACCCACCCGGCCTGAGGCGTCGCGGCGACCCGCCGAGCCGACACGACAGCGCGCCAAGCGGCGAAATCCCGGGAGTTGATCGAGTCGAAGTAGCCCTGCAGGACCCGTTGCACCGCGGTCCGGTCCGGGTGGGTGAACGCGTCGGGGCTCAACCGCACCTCGGCGGTTCCGGGCAGGGGGCCGACGGACGAGGACGCCACCACCGGCGCGCCCTTGGCCTCCGCGGGGCGCGAGTACACGGTCCGCCCCACCATCCCGGCCGCCACCGCGGCACCGGTGATCACCACCACGGCCGGCACCAGCCATCGGCTCGCCACGCTCCCCACGCACGCAGCCTAGCCGTACCGCACTCCGGACAGCAGAGGCCCGCTCGCCCATTGGGCGGTCGTTACATCAAAACACAATATTCACTCTAATGTGCAGGTGCGATTTGAATCACAACATGTATGCACTACGACAATGATTGCGACATAAAATTCCAGGCGGCAATCTCATCCTACGAATGGGTGCCAAAGGTGGACTCCGCACCGCCATCCGGTCGCACCAAACACGCATTGGATGCCAATTTCGGCTTCACCCGTAAAGAGCAGACAACACAGCGCGTGCACAACCGCCACCCCCGACCGGCTATACGTCCGGTCTCACGTGGAATACCGCAGCTCACCGTGACGACACATAGAGAACCAATGGGTTCCGTTTAGCGAAGGCCCACGAGAAAGCCGTCCGGGACCCACCTCACAAACCTTGCGACCGGGTGAGATGGACCCAAACCTCATCACGGCGAGTCACATACGCACCGGTAATCAAGGTTCCTTTGAGCACGAACGGGTGGCCCATATAACTCGTATGGCGGATTGGCGATAGGCGCGAAATTGTGCGGGAATATGCGGCGTCAAAGAAAACGCAAACGAGTCGGGGAGGGGAATTCGGTGGACCTCAGATACGAGGCGTACTGCTTCGCAGACCGGCAGTTCTACGATCTGCAGAACAGCACCGAAGGCACCCCTGGCGACGACTTCTCCACCGATCTCCCCGCGCTTCCGCCCGACTGGGTGATGGTCGAGCGCAACGTGTGGCGGCACCAGCAGCCCGAAGGGGTGCGGCTGCCCAACCAAGGGTGGAAAATCCACGTTTCCGCTGGACTCGACAACGCCGGCCGGGTTCTGAAGACCACCTTCGACTACTGCGTCGAACGCCGTGTCGCCTTCAAGTACCTGCGGACGATGTCGATCGTCCTCGCCCGCAACTCGAAGTACGCGCCCCGCGACGGCAGCGGCAAGCTCGTCACCATCTACCCGGAGAGCGCCGAGCACTTCGAGACCATCTGCACCGAGCTCGGGCAGCTGCTCGACGGCGAGCACGGGGCGTACGTCCTGAGCGACCTGCGCTTCGGCAAGGGGCCGCTGTTCGTGCGCTACGGCGGGTTCGCCGAGCAGTGGCTCGAGGTCGACGGCCGGCGGGTGCTCGCGATCGAGGGTCCGGACGGCGCGCTCGTCGAGGACAAGCGCAAGCCCGTCTTCAGCACGCCCGACTGGGTCGAGCTGCCCGAGTTCCTCGCGCCGCACCTGGCCGAGCGCAACGCCGGCGACCCCGCGCGGTTCCCGTACCTGATCAAGAGCTCGCTGCACTTCTCCAACGGCGGCGGCGTCTACCTCGCGACGCGCAAGAGCGACGGCAAGGAGGTCGTGCTCAAGGAGGCACGGCCGCACGCCGGGCTCGACCGCGAGGGACGCGACGCCGTGGCGCGGCTGGAGCGCGAGCACGAGATCCTCACCCGGCTGCACGGCGTCCACGGCGTCCCCGAGGTGTACGACCGCTTCACCGAGTGGGAGCACCTGTTCGTGGCCATGGAGTTCATGCCGGGGCGCTCGCTCGGGCAGTGGCTCGGCCGCAACTTCCCGCTGACGAACCAGGAGACCACCCCCGAGCGGCGCGACGACTACCGCACCAGGGCGCAGGCGCTCATCGCCAAGGTCGAGGACCTGGTGGAGCGGGTGCACGAGCGCGGCGTCGTCTTCGGCGACCTGCACACGATGAACGTCCTGGTCGACGAGGACGACGAGGTCTCGCTGATCGACTTCGAGCTGTCGTCGACCATCGAGGACCCGCACCGGCCGACACTCGGCTCGCCGGGTTTCCAGGCACCGCAGGACCGCGAGGGCTTCGACATCGACGCCTACCCGCTGGCCGCGCTCAAGCTGTGGATCTTCCTGCCGCTCAACACGGTGCTCGAGCTCGCGCCGGCCAAGCTGCGCCAGCACGTGCACGTCGCCGCGGAGCGCTTCGGGCTGGACGAGGACTACCGGCGGCAGATCCTCGACGTGCTCACGCCGCGCGTCGACCCGCCGGCCGATCCCGCGTTCACGTCGTTCGACGACGAGAGTCCTGATTGGACGGTCGTGCGCGCGGAGATCGCCGCGGCGGTCCTGCACAGCGCGACCCCGCACCGCGACGACCGGCTCTTCCCCGGTGACGTCGAGCAGTTCGAGGTCGGCGGCACATGCTTCGGCTTCGGCGCCGCGGGCGTGCTGCACGCGCTCGCCGAGAGCGGCGAGGGCCGCTACCCCGAGCACGAGGAGTGGCTGGTCCGCAGGACCAAGGCCGACCCGCCGAAGCAGCCGGGTTTCTTCGTCGGCGGGCACGGCATCGCGCACGTGCTGGAGAACTTCGGCCACCACGACCTCGCGACCGAGCTCGTCGAGGGCTACGCCCCGCTCGTCCGCGCCACGCGGGACCACGGGCTCAACGCCGGCCTCTCCGGCATCGGCCTCACCCTGCTGCACTTCGCGGACTCGCGCCGCGACGACGGCTTCGCGGCGCAGGCGCAGGAGCTGGCGCACCGGCTCGCGACGCTGCTCGACCAGGCGCCCGCGCCCGGTCCGACCGCACGGGCGGGACTGCTGCACGGCTGGTCGGGACCCGCGCTGTTCTTCCTGCGGCTGCACCAGCACACCGGCGAGCAGCACTGGCTCGACCTCGCCGAGCGGGCGCTGGAACGCGACCTGGCCGAGACCTCGGTCGCGGTCGACGGCTCGCTGCAGGTGCAGGACGGCACGCTCCGGACGCTCCCGTACGTCGGCGTCGGCGGTGCGGGCATCGCGCTGGTGCTCACCGAGTTCGCGGAGGTGGCGCCGGACCGCCCGTGCGCGGCGAGGCTGCCCGAATTGCTCACCGGCTGCACCGGCGAGTTCGTCATCCAGCCCGCGTTCATGCTGGGCAGGGCCGGGCTGATGGCGACGCTGGCCCACGCCACGCGCCGCCGGCCAGACGACCGCTTCGAGCGCGCCGTCGAGATGCACCGCAGGGCGCTCGGCTGGCACGCCGTGCGCCACGGCGGCGGGCTCGCCTTCCCGGGCATCCAGCTGCGCCGCCTCTCCATGGACCTCGCCACCGGCGGAGCGGGCGTCCTGCTCGCTCTCGCGTCCACAGTGGACGCGATCTCGCCACTGCCCTTCCTGGGCTCACGAACACCGGTCACCACTGGCCGGTAGCAAGAAAATCCGATCCCTCGTACTGAAGGAGAACATCATGGGCTTCATCCTCGACATGCAGGAGCTGGAGATCCCCGAGGCCACCAACGCGGTGCTCGAGGGCGGCCACGGCGGCGGCGCCGTCTCCAACGCCTCGCTGCTGCTGCCGTGCTCGCAGAGCACCGTGAGCCTGCTGGCCTGCTGAGTCACGCCACCGAGGTGAACACCGGCCGGTGAGCGGCATAGGCGAAGTATGCCGC
>NZ_JBHXCW010000398.1:0-4130 GCF_042725365.1 Lentzea sp. NPDC060358
GACCACGAGTCCGGCCCCGCCTGCGCGGGTTGCCCCCTAGGGAGCTCGTCGTGATCCGCTACATCATCCGGCGCCTGCTGATCTCGGTACCCATCCTGCTGATCGGCAGCTTCGCCTGTTACGTCCTCGTCGCCACCGCCGGCAACCCCCTGGCGGAGATGCGATTCCGGCCCGGTGTCACCGAAGCCGACATCAAGGCCGCCGAGATCTCGCTCGGTCTCGACCAGCCCGTCGTCGTGCGCTACTGGAACTGGCTCACCGACTTCGTGTCCGGTGACTGGGGTCAGAGCATCGCCCTCGGCCAGGCCAAGACCGCCGTGTACCCCGCCGTCACCGACGCGCTGTGGACCACCGGACGGCTCGTGATCGGCGCCGAACTGCTCGCCCTCACACTGGGGGTCTCGGTCGGCGTGCTCGCCGCCGTGCGCCAGTACTCGATCTTCGACTACCTCGCCACCAGCACCGCGTTCCTCATGTTCTCGATGCCGATCTTCTGCGTCGCGGTCATCGTGAAGAACTACGGCATCCAGTTCAACAACGTCCTGGAGTCGATGGGGCTGGACCGCTGGCTCACCACCGCCGGTCCGAGACCGGGTGGCTTCAGCGGCAGCTTCGGCGAGGTGATCTTCAAGTACACCGGCACGTTCCTGCTGCCGACGGTCGCGCTGATGCTGATCAGCTTCGCCGCCTACAGCCGGTTCGAACGCGCGTCCATGCTCGAGATCCTGCACTCGGACTTCGTGCGCACCGCGCGGGCCAAGGGCATCTCGCAGAGCCGGGTGGTCTTCCGGCACGCGTTCCGCAACGCGCTCATCCCCGTCGCCACGCTGTTCTCGCTGAACTTCGGTGCCGTGCTGTCCGGCGCGATCATCACCGAGACCGTGTTCGGCTGGGCCGGCATGGGCACGCTGCTCGTGAACTCGGTGCGGCAGTTCGACCCGCCGATGCTGATGGGCTGGCTCGCGGTCACCGCGACCCTGATCGTGCTGTTCAACCTGATCGCCGACGTCGTGTACGGCATCCTCGACCCTAGGATCCGCCTTGGCTAACATCAACATGGCGTCCGAGGGCGGCGTGGTGAACAGCGCTCCCCAGTCCGACTCGCACGAGTTCGACGCCTCCAAGACCCGCACGCAGGGCCAGCTGGTCATGCGTCGCTTCCTGCGCCACCGGCTCGCGATGGTGAGTCTCGGCGTCTTCGTCTTCCTCGTCCTGTTCGCGTTCGTGGGCCCGTTCATCTGGACCTACGACTTCGAGGACGTGACCAGCAAGTCCTACCAGCCGATGAGCGGCACCCACCCGCTCGGCACCACCCAGGTCGGCAAGGACATGCTCGCGCTGCTCATGCGCGGCACGGGCTACTCGCTGCAGATCGCACTGATCGTGGCCGCGCTGGCGACCGCGGTCGGCGTGACCTTCGGCGCCCTGGCGGGATACCTGCGCGGGTTCGTCGACACCGCGCTGATGCGTCTCGTCGACCTGCTGCTGATCATCCCTCAGATCGCGGTCGCCGCGATCGTCGTCAAGGGCTTCTCCGGCAGCTGGTACGTCGTCGCGCTGGTGCTCGCCGCGTTCGCGTGGATGCAGATCGCCCGCATCACGCGCGGTGAGACGCTGTCGCTGGCGCAGCGCGAGTTCATCGAGGCGGCGCGGGCCTGCGGCGCCTCCACCCCGCGCATCATCTTCAAGCACCTCGTGCCGAACATGATCGGCAGCATCACGGTCAACGCCACGCTGGCGATCGCGGCCGCGGTGCTCACCGAGGCCGCGCTGTCGTTCCTGGGACTGGGCGTCCAGCCCCCGGACACCTCGCTCGGCGTGATCGTGCTGGAGAACTACGGGCAGTTCATGAACCGCCCCTGGCTGTTCTGGGGTCCGTTCATCGTGCTCGTGTCGCTCTCCCTCGCCGTCAACTTCATCGGTGACGGCCTGCGCGACGCGTTCGACCCGAGGCAGACGAAGGTGCGTGCCTGATGAGTGTTTCCGAACTGACGGAGGACTTCCTGCCCTCCGACACCACCACGCCGCTGCTCTCGGTCAAGGACCTGTCGGTCACGTTCCCGACCGACGACGGCGACGTGCGCGCGGTGCGCAACGTCTCGTTCGACCTCAACGCCGGCGACGTGCTCGGCATCGTCGGCGAGTCGGGCTCCGGCAAGTCGGTGTCCTCCATGGCGATCATGGGCCTGCTGCCCAAGAACGCCGTCATCGAGGGCTCCATCCGCTACCGCGGCGAGGAGCTGAACGGCCGCACCTACAAGCAGATGCAGCCGTTCCGCAGCAAGCACATCTCGATGATCTTCCAGGACCCGATGACGTCGCTGAACCCCGTCTACACCGTGGGGTGGCAGCTCGCCGAGACCTACCGCGCGCACCACGACGTCTCGAAGAAGGCGGCGTGGGCCAAGGCGGTCGAGGCGCTGGAACTGGTCGGCATCCCGCAGCCGGACAAGCGGGCGGGCCAGTACCCGCACGAGTTCTCCGGCGGCATGCGGCAGCGCGTGGTGATCGCGATGGCGATCATCAACGACCCCAGCGTGATCATCGCGGACGAGCCGACCACCGCGCTCGACGTGACGGTGCAGGCGCAGATCCTCGACACCATGCTGCGGCTGCAGTCCGAGACCGACGCGGCGATCATCATGATCACGCACGACCTCGGCGTGGTCGCGGGCATGGTCAACCGCGTGCAGGTGATGTACGGCGGCACGGTGGTCGAGTCCGGCCCCGTCGACGACGTCTTCGAACGGCCCCGGATGCCCTACACCGTCGGACTCCTCGGCTCCGTGCCGAACCCGGCGACCCTGGGCAAGCGGCTCACCCCGATCAAGGGCGCGCCGCCCTCGCTCGTGAACCTGCCGTCCGGCTGCTCGTTCTCGCCGCGCTGCCCGCTCGTCGCCGACGTGTGCCACGAGTGGGAGCCGGAGCTCGAGGAAGCCGGTCCGAAGCACTCGACGCGCTGCCACCGCTGGGAACACCTCGCGACGGTGGAGAACCCCCAGCGGCTGTTCCTGCACGACGAGATCGGCACGGTCGAGAACCCCGCCGCGTTCGCCGCGGCCAACCCCGACGAGTCGCTCGAGGTGACCGCCGTGCACGGCTCGCTGATCACGGATGAGGAGGCGAAGTGACCGCTCCGCTGTTGGAGGTCACCGACCTCGTCAAGGAGTTCCCCGTGCGCGGCAAGGGGATCATCCCGCGCAACGTCGGCACGGTGCAGGCCGTGTCCGGGGTGTCGTTCACCCTGCACCCCGGCGAGACGCTCGGCCTGGTCGGCGAGTCCGGCTGCGGCAAGTCCACGACCGGGCGCGCGATCCTGCAGCTGCACAAGCCGACCTCGGGCTCGGTGAAGTTCGAGGGCCGCGAGCTCACGTCCATGAGCAGCAAGCAGTTGCGCCCGCTGCGCAAGGACATCCAGATCGTCTTCCAGGACCCGTACGCGTCGCTGAACCCCAAGTGGCAGGTCAACGACATCATCGCGGAACCCCTGCAGATCCACGGTGTCGAGGGCGGCGTGCAACGGCGGGTCAACGAGCTGCTGGAGCTCGTCGGCCTGAACCCCGAGCACCGCAACCGCTACCCGCACGAGTTCTCCGGCGGTCAGCGGCAGCGCATCGGCATCGCCCGCGCGCTGGCGCTCAACCCGCGGTTCCTGGTGCTGGACGAGCCGGTGTCCGCGTTGGACGTCTCGGTGCAGGCCGGTGTCGTGAACCTGCTGGAGGAGCTGCAGGAACGGCTCGGGCTCGCCTACCTGTTCGTCGCGCACGACCTCTCGGTGGTGCGGCACATCTCGGACCGGGTCGCGGTCATGTACCTCGGCAAGATCATCGAGATGGGCGAGCGCGAGGCGATCTACACCAAGCCGATGCACCCGTACACGCAGGCGCTGCTGTCCGCGGTGCCGATGCCGGACCCCAAGCAGGAACGGCAGCGGCAGCGGATCGTGCTGACGGGTGACGTGCCGTCGCCGGTGAACCCCCCGTCGGGGTGCCGGTTCCGCACGCGGTGCTGGAAGGCGCAGGACATCTGCGCCACCGAGGAACCGAAGCTGGAACGGCGCGGCGGCCCGGACGGCACGCTGTCCGCGTGCCACTTCGCCGAGGAACGCGCAGTGGTCTGAGGGCGAGGTC
>NZ_JBHXCW010000399.1:0-4127 GCF_042725365.1 Lentzea sp. NPDC060358
GTTGTGAGGAGAACTCTACACCCCCCGAAAACCGCTTTTCCACCACCCCATCTTAACCGCGTTCTCGCAGGCCACAGGGGGCACGGCCGGCATCGGGGCCCACTTCCGCCGCGAAGGCGGAAACCGCGCCGCGGAACCGGCCGGGAGGTCGCGCAAAAGCAAGAAGCCCGGAACCAGATGGTTCCGGGCTTCTGCCTTGTAGCGGGGACAGGATTTGAACCTGCGACCTCTGGGTTATGAGCCCAGCGAGCTACCGAGCTGCTCCACCCCGCGTCGGTAATAGGAACCTTACGCGGGGCGGAGCGGTTGATGCAAATCGGGAGGTCAGCCCGACGGTGTGGGGCTCGGCACAACCGAGGACTGGCTGGTCGCCGGCGGTGCGCCCGCACCGTTGTTGTACTGCTTGAACCTCTTCATCGCGTCGTCCAGGCGCCCGTAGGCCTGGCCGAGCTCGGTGAAGTTGCCGCTCTGCTGGGCCTTGCGGACATCGGCCAGTGCCGTGTCGATGTCGTTGATGGCCTTCTGCAGCTCAGGGCTCAACGTGCTGTTGTTGCCGTTGGCGGGCGGCGTCGACGACGGTGGCGTGGACGTCTGGCCGTTGCCGTTGCCGTTGTTGTCGCTCGGCGGCGGCACGACCGCGCCGGCGCCGCTGAGCACCTGGTCCAGCGCCTCGTTCAGCGTGGACGCGTAGCCGACCCGGTCGCCGTACCAGACGAGCACCTTCGACAGCTGCGGGTACGACGTGTTGTTCGACGCGCGTTCGATGTAGACGGGTTCGACGTAGAGCAGCGCGCCGCCCAGCGGGAGCGTGAGCAGGTTGCCGTAGACGACGGTCGTCTTCTGCTGGGTGAGCAGGTTGAGCTCACGGCTGACGTTGTCGGACGTGAGGAATTGCGTCTGGATCTGCTGCGGGCCCTTCGCGTCCTGGCTGAGCTGCAGGACGCTGATCTTCCCGTAGTTGTCCGGGTCGGAGCCGACCGAGACGTGGGCGGCCATGAACTCCCGGTTCTCGCGGACGAGCGGGCTGGTCAGCTGGAAGCGGACCTTGCTCGGGTCGCTCGGGTCGCCGGCGAGGACGTAGAACGGCGGCTGGGCGTCGCGGCGCTTGCTCGCCGCGTCGCGCTGGGCGTCGGCCGTCGTCACGTTGTCGATCGTCGGGTCCTGCGGCGGTGCCCAGTAGGCGACACCGGAGTAGAAGTCCGACGGCGACGAGACGTGGTACTTCGACAGGATCTGCCGCTGCACCTTGAACAGGTCCTCGGGGTAGCGGAAGTGCTGGCGCAGCTCGTCCGAGATCTCGCTGCCCGGCTTCACCGTGCCCGGGAAGACGCCCATCCACGCCTTGAGGACCGGGTCCTTGTCGTCGATCTGGTACAGGCTGACCGTGCCGTCGTAGGCGTCCACAGTGGCCTTGACCGAGTTGCGGATGTAGTTGACGGGCTTGTTGACCTGCGAGATGACGACGCCGTCCGCGGTGAGCGAGTCGTTCGTCGCGTCACCGAGCTGCGTGCGCTGCGCGTACGGGTAGTTCTCGAGCGTGGTGTAGCCGTCGACGATCCAGGTGATCCGGCCGTTGACGACGGCGGGGTACGGGTCGCTGTCGACGGTCAGCCACGGCGCCACGGCCTGCACGCGGTCGCGCGGGGTGCGCTTGAACAGGATCTTCGACTCGTCGGCGATCGACTGGTTGAAGAGGATGTTCCGCTCGCCGTAGTACGCGGCGAACGCCAGCTTGTTGAACAGGTTGCCGATCGGGACGCCACCGCTGCCGGTGTAGGTGTAGGACTTGGCGTCGGTGTCGTACTCGGCCGCCGAGCCGTCCGGCCTGCCGCCGACGATCGAGTAGTCGTTCGCGCCGAACAGCTCGCCGAAGTACGTGCGGGGCTGGTCGACCTTGATGCCGTTGGCGACGTTGCCGACCTCGCCGTTGGACTTGACCTCACCGGTCTTGAAGTCCGGGTAGCCGCCGTTGGTCTCGTCGGCGATCGCGTTGACCTTGTTCGCCTCGGCGTAGACGAAGCCGTTGCCGTGGGTGTAGATGAGGTGCTGGTTGATCCAGTCGCGCTGGCCCTGGGGCAGGCTGTCGAGCTTCAGCTCGCGCACCGCGACGATGTAGTCGCGCAGCTTCCCGTCCACTGTGTACCGGTCGACGTCGAGCTTGTTCGGGAACCCGTAGAACGGCCGCAGCTGCTGGAACTGCGTGAAGGTCCGCGAGAGCACGGCCGGGTCGAGCAGGCGGATGTTGCCCAGGGTGGCCGCGTCGTTGGTCTTGATCTGGTCGTTGCTGATGTTCTGCTTGCCCTCGTAGGGCTTGGTCTCGACCTTGTCCTCGGTGAGCCCGAACGACTGCCGTGTCGCCGCGATGTTCCGCTTGATCGACTCGGCTTCCTTCTGGATGGCGTTCGGCTTGACCGAGAACTGCTCCAGCACCGCGGGCCACGCGGCGCCGACGAGCACGCTCGACAGCACCAGCAGCACGGTCGCGATGGCCGGGAGCTGCACGTTGCGCATGAACGCGCCCGCGAAGAACGCCACGGCGCAGAACACCGCGATGCACAGCAGGATCAGCTTGGCCGGCAGCACCGCGTTGAGGTCGGTGTAGCTCGCGCCGACGAACTTCTCGTTCTCGTGCAGCAGCAGCTCGTACCGGTCGAAGAAGTACGCGACGGCCTTCAGCAGCACGAACGTGCCGGCGACGAGCGCGAGGTGCAGGCGGGCGGGCCCGGAGAGCTGACCGCCGCGACCGGCCAGCCGGATGCCGCCGAAGAGGTAGTGCGCGATCACCGCGCCGATGAACGACACCGCGGTCGCGATGAACAGCCACGACAGCAGCCACTCGTAGAACGGCAGCTGGAACGCGTAGAAGCCGATGTCGTGCCCGAACTGCGGGTCGGTCACGCCGAACGGCTGCGAGTTGAGGAAGAGCTGGATCTCCTGCCAGTTCGCCTGCGCCGACGCGCCCGCGATCAGCCCCACGAAGACGGGGATGCCGATCGAGAACAGCCGCATCCGCCGCATCACGACCGTGCGGTAGCGCGCCACCGGGTCGTCCGGGCCCGAGACCGGCACGAAGACCGGCCGCGCCCGGTAGGCGAGGTAGAGGTTGAGCGCGACGATGCCGCCGACGACGGCCCCGACGGCCACGAACAGCCCGAGCCGCGTGAGCAGGACGGTGCTGTAGACGTCGCGGAACTTCACCTCACCGAACCACAGCCAGTTCACGTAGGTGTCGAGCAGCCGCGATCCTGTGATGAGACCGAACAGGAGCACGACTCCGACGATGAGCAGTATTCGGCTGCGCCGGGACAGTTTCGGCAGTCCGACCGGAGGCCGTGTGGCCACGAGGCACGCTCCTGGATCGCGGTAAATCGATACGTACGTTTAGTCCAACTCTACGGACGACGCCCTGGGTTCCCGTGAAGTCCGCAGTCTTACGATGACACGCGTGTCAGCGAGTGAAACGCCAGCGGTCATCCTCCCGACGGTCGCCCGCGAGGTAGAGGAGTTCGTAGCGGCAGGCGGCTGGGAGCAGCCACCGCAACTCTTCGCCCTCGTGGCCACCTCCGAGCTGCTCTCCCAGCAACCCGAGCTGGCGGGCCAGCTCGACCCGGAGTCGAGCCCGCTCACCCCGATCGCCCAGGACGCCCTCGAAGGTGATCTGGGCGACGCGCTCGCGGGCATCGAGTGGCCGCCGGCCGTGACGGGCTGCGCCCTGGCGCAGGAGATCGTGGTCCTGCCGCCGGAGGCGGAGACCGAGCTGAGCCACGGCGAACTCGACGACGAGGCGGCCCGCAGGTTCGCCGCGGAGCACCCGTCCCGCCGCGAGGCGCGCCTGGTGGCGGCCGTGCTGCGCGACGGGTCCGTCTCCTGCGTGCTGCGGCTGCGCGGCACGGTCGAGGTGCCGGAGGAGGTCGTCGAGCACCCCGAGCTGGCGCCCAACCTCACCGACGCCCTGCTCGCCACGCTGCGGCCCTAGTCGTCACGCCCCCAGGCTGGCACAACACCGGCAGGGGGAAGTGCCGGGGTTGTCATCTCGTTGTGCGGTGTTCGCGGCGAGCGGACAGCGCGCCGGCCGGTCCCGCAGACGCCGAGGACCCCGCCGCGCCGTCCGGCAGCGCGCGGGGTCC
>NZ_JBHXCW010000400.1:0-4116 GCF_042725365.1 Lentzea sp. NPDC060358
GTGGTGCTGACCTTCTAAAATCTGGGGATTTCCCTCCGGGTGGGGGGGCCCGCCGCGGGGTGTCCCCCCACTTCCTGCTGCTCAGTCCTCGTCCGAGTCGGGGTCGACAACAGGCGCGCTGGTGTAGACCTCGACCACCCACTCCTCTTCCAGCGAGTCCGCGTCGTCGGCGTCGGGAACGAGGCGGTTGTAGGCGCGAACACCGAGATCGAGCACGTCAGCGGCCTGAACCGCTTCGAGCGCTTCGGCTGCGGAGCCGACGATGTGGGTGGTGAGCAGCTGCGGAGCCGTGAATTCGGCGACTTCTTGGGACACGGCCGGACACTAGCGCATTGACGTTTCACCCATTCGAGATGAGACTGGACGCCGCTCATGGGGGAGCTGTGTTTTGTCACGGGGGTCGAGCAGAGGAAGTCATGCAGCATCGCAGGGTCACGCGCCGAGGTAAGACCGTGATCGCCATAGCGGGTGTGGCTGTCGGAGTGCTCGCGTTACTAGGTGTGATCCAATTTGCACTGAGCGGCAGCAACTCCGCCGCGCGGCCTAACGCAACCACGACGACGACTACGTCGAATGGCGTCGAAACTCCAGATGCCGCACTGGAAACGACAGAGCCGTCCGCGGACGTGAAGGTCCAAACAGGCTCGTTCAAGCAGCAGCGCGGCATGCTGACCATAGAGGTCACGAGAGTCGAAGCCGCGAACGGCAGGGTGAAGCTCTTCGTGACGGCCACCAACGCGTCCCAGGCCAGAATGACGCTCCCGGTCGACGGCATCGCCGTCCTGGACGACGTGAAGCGCACCTACGCCGCGTCGAGCAGCAAGTGGGAGAGCCTCGTCACCCAGGGCACCACCACCTCCGGCACCGTCGTGCTGGACGAGAAGGTCGGCGCGGGCGTGAACTCGCTCACACTGACGTTCAACTCGATCTCCGGCCAGTTCGCCCCCACGGGCGCGGCCATCACTGTGATGGGCATCCCGCTGCCGAAGTGATCTCCGCGTCGCGCGGGAGCCGGAGATGCCGTGGCCGGACGAAAATCCGGAGGAGTCGCGCGACCGGATCACCTACCGTTCAGGCGTGAAGTTCCTCTTCTTCTGGCGCCACCAGCCCGAACACGACGGCGGCATAGGCAAGGGCTGCCTTTCGCAGTGGTGGCCGTGCACGTTCGTGGCCGACGGCCGGGAGTTCCCCTCCGCCGAGCACTACATGATGTGGCGCAAGGCGTTGCTGTTCGACGACGCTGCTGTCGCTGCCCAGATTCTGGCGGCCCGCACTCCGGCCGAGGCCCAGGTGCTGGGCCGCCGCGTCGCGGGCTTCTCGGACGACGTCTGGGAGTCGTCGCGGCTCGGCATCGTCGTCGACGGCAACCTGGCCAAGTTCGGCCAGGACCCCGCCCTGCGCTCCTACCTGCTGGGCACGGGTTCACGGGTGCTCGTCGAGGCCAGCCCGCGGGACCGCGTGTGGGGCATCGGCCTGGCCGAGTCCGACCCGCGTGCGGCGGACCCGTCGGCGTGGCTGGGCCTGAACCTGCTCGGAGAGGCGCTGATGGAGGTCCGCGCGAAGCTGTCGTCCTGAACCCCGCGCCCGCGCCGTGCGTGTCTCAAGGCGTAGGGGCGAGGCAGGGGAGAGGGCGATGTTCAGCTATTCGGGACCGGCGCGGCTCGTCTACGCCGACGGCAACGCGGCCGACCTCGACCGCGTGGACCTGATCGAGACCGAGACCGACGGCTTCTGGCAGCTGTCCGGCGCGGGAACGGCCGCGGAGGCGCTCGATGGCGGCGCGGCGCGGATCAAGCTGCCGACCGGGGGCGAGGCCGACGTGCTGGTGTCGAACGTGCGCGTCAGCGAGAGCGCCCGCGGCGTGTCGTGCAGCGTGACGCTGATCAGCACGTGAGCACGACGATCCCGGGCCCGGACAGCCCGAGGGCCGGGTGACCTGCGCGGTCACCCGGCCCTCGGCCGTCACGGGATCGAGCCGCCTCTCCTGGAAGCGGCCCGACCACCGATCACACGTCGTAGTACAGCGCGAACTCGTACGGGTTCGGGCGCAGGCGCAGCGGGTCGATCTCCTGCTCGCGCTTGTACGAGATCCAGGTGTCGATCACGTCCGGCGTGAACACGCCGCCCTCGAGCAGGAACTCGTGGTCAGCCTCGAGGTTGTCGAGCACGGCGTCCAGCGTCGCGGGGACCTGCTTGACGTCGCGGGCCTCCTCGGGCGGGAGCTCGTAGAGGTCCTTGTCGATCGGGGCCGGCGGCTCGATCTTGTTCTTCACGCCGTCGAGGCCCGCCATGACCATCGCCGAGAAGGCGAGGTACGGGTTGCCCGAGGAGTCGGGGCAGCGGAACTCGATGCGCTTGGCCTTCGGGTTGTTGCCCGTGATCGGGATGCGGACGCACGCCGAGCGGTTGCGCTGGGAGTAGACCAGGCTGACCGGGGCCTCGTAGCCGGGGACCAGGCGGTGGTAGGAGTTCACCGTCGGGTTGGTGAAGGCCAGCAGCGACGGCGCGTGGTGCAGGATGCCGCCGATGTAGTGGCGGGCGGTGTCGGACAGGCCCGCGTAGCCGCTCTCGTCGTGGAACAGCGGCGAGCCGTCCTTCCACAGCGACTGGTGCGTGTGCATGCCCGAGCCGTTGTCGCCGAACAGCGGCTTCGGCATGAAGGTGACGGACTTGCCGGCCTGCCAGGCGGTGTTCTTGATGATGTACTTGAACAGCATCAGGTCGTCCGCGGCGTGCAGCAGCGTGTTGAACTTGTAGTTGATCTCGGCCTGGCCGCCGGTGCCGACCTCGTGGTGGGCGCGCTCGACGGTGAAGCCCTGGGCCTCCATGTTGAGGACCATCTGGTCGCGCAGGTCGGCGTAGTGGTCGTTCGGGGTGACCGGGAAGTAGCCGCCCTTGTACTTGACCTTGTAGCCGAGGTTGCCGCCCTCTTCCTCACGGCCGGTGTTCCACCAGCCGGAGACCGCGTCGATCTTGTGGAACGCGGCGTTGGCGGTCGTGTCGAACTGGACCGAGTCGAAGATGTAGAACTCGGCCTCGGCGCCGAAGTAGGCGGTGTCGGCGATGCCCGAGTCGGTGATGTACTGCTCGGCCTTGCGCGCGATGTTGCGCGGGTCGCGGCTGTAGGCCTCACGCGTGAACGGGTCGTGCACGAAGAAGTTGACGATCAGCGTCTTCTCGATGCGGAACGGGTCCAGGCGCGCGGTGTAGAGGTCGGGCAGCAGCAGCATGTCCGACTCGTGGATGGACTGGAAGCCGCGCACGGAGGAGCCGTCGAAGGCGAGACCCTCTTCGATCGCGTCGGCGTCGAACGCCTTGGCCGGCAGCGTGAAGTGCTGCATCACACCGGGCAGGTCGCTGAACCGCACGTCGACGAACTTGACGCCCTCGTCGGTGATGAACTTCAGCACCTCGTCGGAATTCTTGAACACCCTCGTCGACTCCTTGACTATGGACAACGGCTTGTCATCGCGAGCGACCGTATGTCGGCGGTGTTGCCCGTCCGTCACTCGGATGTTTCGCCAGTGTTAACGGGCCGGTCGGAGGGGGCAAGCGGACCTGACGTTCCTCACCCCGCGTTCACCGGCTTACTCTGGAGGAGTGAGCAGGTGGACCGGATCGTGGCTGTCAGGACCTGATTCCGTGCTGTCCCCGGGCGGAGACCCGGGCGACGGCACCCAGCAGCGCTGGCGCGGTGAGCGCCACGGGTTCCCCCAGGACGGCCCGGGCTCCATCGCCTCCGTCGGGCGGCGCACGTTCGCCATCCTCGCCGACTTCCTCCTCGCGGCGGGCGTCGCGGGCCTGTTCACCCGCCCCGACCTGCCGAAGAACTGGAGCCTGCTGGCCTGGTTCGTCATCACCGTCGTCGCGGTCGCGTACTTCGGGTTCACGCCGGGGCACGCGCTGCTCGGGCTGCGGGTGGCGCGCATCGACGGCAAGGCCTACGTGCACCTGCCCCGCGCGCTGCTGCGCACGATCCTCATCTTCCCGCTGATCCCGGCGCTGGTCTGGGACGCGGACGGGCGCTGCCTGCACGACAAGGCCGCGGGCACGGTGGTCGTCAAGGTCCGCTAGCGCTCCGGCCGGAACGTGGAGAGGCCCGCCGCACGGTTCGTG
>NZ_JBHXCW010000401.1:0-4114 GCF_042725365.1 Lentzea sp. NPDC060358
GGTGCGGAAGTCCGCACCCCAGCCGCTCGGTTGGGCAGAACGGGCCGGGTCAGCCCACCTTCACCACGCGGGCCGCGCCTCCCCCGCGCCGGGTCGGTTCGGCCACCGCGCGCCAGCGGCCGTCCGGGGTGCGTTCGACGGCGGTCGCGGCGCCGATCTCGGCGTTCTGGCTGAACCTGTGGCCGATCGCCTGCAGGCCCGCGGTGGCCGGGGCGGCGAGGAACTCCGCCTCGGCCGGGGTCGTGGCCGCGTTGCGCTGGGAGGCGCGCGGGGCCGCCACCGCGTCGAGCAGGGACAGCTTGCGGTCCAGGCGGCCCGTCAGGATCTGGGCGACCGTGGTGATGATGGTGGCGCCGCCCGGTGAGCCGACGGCCAAGACGACCTTGCCGTGGTCGAGGACGATGGTCGGCGCCATCGACGACCGCGGGCGCTTGCCCGGGCCCGGCAGGTTCGGGTGCGGGACGCCGGGGGTGGGGGCGACGAACTCGAAGTCGGTGAGCTCGTTGTTCAGCAGGAAGCCGCGGCCGGGGACGACGATGCCGCTGCCGCCCTCCGCCTCGATGGTGAGGGTGTAGGCGACGACGTTGCCCCAGCGGTCGGCGACGGTGAGGTGCGTGGTGCGTTCGGCGTCCTCGCTCAGCGGGGAGAGGCCCGCGGTGGAGCGGCACGGCTGCGGGTTGCGCGGGTCGGCGGCGGGCTGCGGGGCGGGCAGCACGGCGTCGGGCTTGATCAGGCACGCGCGGCTGTCGGCGAACCGCTGCGAGAGCAGGCCCTCGGTCGGCACGCGGCTGAAGGCCGGGTCGCCCACCCAGCGGGAGCGGTCGGCGAAGGAGAGCTTCGTGGACTCGATGAAGCGGTGCAGGTACTCGACGTCGGAGGCCTTCGCGAGGTCGGTCGACTCGAGGATGTTGAGCGCCTCGCCGACGGTCGTGCCGCCGGAGGACGGCGCGGCCATGCCGTAGACGTCGAGGCCGCGGTAGCTCGTGCGGGTCGGGTCGCGGCGTTCGACCTGGTAACGGGTGAGGTCGGAGAGCTTCATGTCGCCGGCGCGGATGTTCCGGGTCGTGCCCGGTACCACCGGCGGCTTGCGCACGGCGTCGACGAGGTCGCGGCCGACCGCGCCGCCGTAGAGGGACGCGAGCTCGGTGCGCGCCAGTTCGCGGTAGGTGTCGGCGAGCTGCGGGTTGCGGAAGGTGCTGCCGACGGCGGGCGGCTGGCCACCCGGCAGGTAGAGGTCGCGGGTCGAGGTGAAGTCGGCGAACCGGGCGGCGTTGTTCGCGATCTGCGTGTTGAACGTCTTGTCGACGACGAACCCGCGGCGCGCCAGCGCCTCCGCGGGCGCCATGGCCTCGCGCAGGTTCAGCGTGCCCCACTTGCGCAGGGCGAGCTGCCACGTCTTGGGCGTGCCGGGGACGCCGACGGACAGGCCGCTCGTCATCGCCTCGGCGAACGGCAGCGGTGCGCCGTTCTCGACGAAGAGCTGGTCGGTCGCGGAGCGCGGGGCCGTCTCGCGTCCGTCCAGAGTGGACACCCGATGGGTGCGGGCGTCGTAGTGGACGAAGAACCCGCCGCCGCCGATGCCCGCGGAGAACGGGTCGGTGACGCCGAGCGCGGCGGCCGTGGCGACGGCGGCGTCGACGGCGTTGCCACCGCGGCGGAGCACGTCGACGCCGATCTGGGACGCGTCCGGGTCGACGCTGGAGACCGCGCCGCCCCAGCCGACCTGTTCGGGGACGCGCGGTGGGGTTTCCGCCGCTCCTGCCTGCGCAGGAACGACCAGTACGACGGAGAGCGTCAGAGCGGCAACCGTTCGCAACATGCGGAAACTTCTACTCCGTTGCGACCGGATGGCAACACCCCTTGAGGAAGGCCTAAGGTGCCGGGCGTGTCGATCGATCTTGCCCGGTTGCGAACGGATTTCACGAACACCCCGCTGGACGAGGCGGACCGCGAGGAGGCGCTGCACCTCCTGCTGCGCGAGCGGCGCGAGGACGACGCCGCCCTGCTGCGCCACCTGCTCGCCGAGGAGACGGCCGTGCACCGCGAGGGCTGGGGTGTGAGCGAGGCGCTGGGCCTCGCGGCGCTGCTGCTCGCCGAGTGCGGCCGCGAGGAGGACGTCTGGGCGTTGTGGGAGGCCAAGAACGCCTCCTTCGACACGATGGCGGGCCTCGACGGCTTCCTGCTGTTCCCGGCGGGCATCGCGGACACGACGGCGCACGTCATCGCGTCCGAGGAGCACCCGGACCGCGCCGAGCTCATGGCCTACATGTCCGAGTACCTCGGGTACGAGAAGCTCACCGACGAGGACGTCCGCGAGCACATGGCGGGCCTGCGGTCCCACTACGAGGACTGACGGTCAGAGCACCTCGAGCGGGTCGAGCTTGATGCGCACCAGGTCCTGCTCCTTGCGCGCGGTTCGCACCTTCTGCGCCTCGGCGAGCACGGCGGCCAGCTCGCGCCCTTCGCTGCGGGCGACGCGCACGAGTGCGCGTTCCCTCGACTCGTCCTCCCCCAGCGGCACCGGGCCGAGGACCTCCCCGGTCGGGGGCAGCCGCAGCTCGTCGAGCAGCGCGTTCACCGCGTCGGGGGTGCCGTCGACGGTGGCCATCCGCACCGCGGGCGGGAACCCGAGCTCGGTGCGCGCGGCGAGCTCGGTGGCGGCGTGCCACACCGGGTCCCACCGCACGAGGGCCTGCACGGGCGTGAGCGCCGAGTCGGCGATGACGACCACGCGCCCGGTGCCGGGACGCACCAGTCCCGCCGCCGTCATCCACCGCCGCAGCGCCTCCTCGGACGCCCGCAGGTCGGCCCGCCCGAGCAACGCCCAGCCGTCGAGCAGCAGCACCGCCCCGTAGCCGCCCTCGGCCACCGGTTCGGCGCCCGGCGTCGCCACCACCAGGGAGGGCTTGCCGGGGACGACGGTCAGCACCTCGTCCGCGCCGCTGGTCCGCACCGGGTGCCCGGGAAACGCCCGGCCGAGCTCCTCGGCCGTGCGCCGGGCACCGATGATCTGCCCGCGCAACCGCCGCGACCCGCACGTCGGGCACCGGAACCCGGCCTCCGTCGCCGCGCACCACCGGCAGTAGGCGGGCTTCGGCAGGCCGTCCTCGGTGCCGCCCGGCAACGCGAGTGGCCCCGCGCACCGCCGGCACCGGGCGGGCCCGCGGCACTGCCCGCACGCGAGCGCCGGCACGTAACCGCGCCGCGGCACCTGGATGAGCACCGGCGAGTCGGTGAGGGCGAAGCGGGCGGCGTCGAACGCGATGGACGGCAACCGGGCCGTGCGGGCCGCCGGGTCCTTGACGTCCTGCCAGTCGTTGTCGCCCACCGACACCACCCGCGGCGCGACGGCCCGCAGCGTCTCGCGCGACGCCACGATCTCGTGCGCCCAGCCCGTCTCGACCAGCAGCTGCGCCTCGGCCGTGCGGGCGAACCCGGCGATCAGCAACGCCGCCCCGGTCATGTGCGCGCGCTGCACCAGCACGTCGCGCACGTTCGGATACGGCGAGCGGGGCTCGACGTGCAGATCGTCGCCGTCGTCCCAGACGATCAGCAGACCGGGATCCTTGATAGGCGCGAACGCCGTCGCACGCGTACCCACCACCACACGCGCCACGCCACGGCGCACGGACAGCCACCGCTTGTAGCGCTCCGACGGCCCGAGGTCGGCCGCCAGCGTCACGACGCCCTCGATCAGACGGCTGCACGCCTCGGTCACGCGGGCGGAGTCGCGGTGGTCGGGCACGACGATCACGACACCGCGCCCGGTCGAGGCGACGGCGGCCGCGGCTTCGGCGAGGCGAGCGGGCCAGTCCTCGGAGGGCAGGGCCTGCCAGACGGCGTGGGCGGGGCGGCCCTCGCGCAGGGCTTCGAGGTACTTGGGGCCGCGGGGGTAGCGGGACCAGGCGCCGGCGGGGACGGGAGGGAGCTGGGACCGCGCGGGGAGATCGGCCGGGGCGGCGGGTGGAGACGGCGAGGCGGGGGGTGGAGGCGGGGTGGAGTCCGCGGGCGGGGCGGCGGACTCGGGGGCGGCGGTGGCGGGTGAGGAGGCGGTGGGGTCGGTGGGTGAGGAGGCGGTGGGTGAGGAGGCGGTGGGTGAGGAGGCGGTGGGTGA
>NZ_JBHXCW010000402.1:0-4097 GCF_042725365.1 Lentzea sp. NPDC060358
GCCCCGGTGATCGGGACGGGCCGCGTCGGCACGGGTGTCGCTAGACCTGCTCGCCGGGGCGGTGCTGCTCCGACTCCAGCTCGGGCACGGGTGAGGCGGCGCCGACCGGGCGGGGCGGGGTGCTCAGCGGGCCGGGCACCTCCTGGCGTGCGACGGCCTCCGCGGCGGCGACCGCCTCGGCGACCTTCGGGTCGGACTTGAGGTCGAACCAGGCGGCGACCGACTCGTCGTCGTCCTCGGGCTTGGGCCGCTCGTCGTGGTCGGCGGGCGCCTCGTAGCGGAAGACGCCGTCGTCGCCGGGTGCGCCGAGCATGCGGGCGAACCCTTCGAGGGCCTTGCCGTAGTCGGACGGGATCATCCAGACCTTGTTCGCGTCGCCCTGGGCCATCTGCGGCAGCGTCTGCAGGTACTGGTAGGCCAGCACCTCCGGGGTGGGCTTGCCGTCCTTGATCGCGCCGAAGACCTTCTCGATGGCCTTGGCCTGGCCCTGGGCCTGCAGGTAGCGGGCGGCGCGTTCACCCTGGGCGCGCAGGATCTGCGACTGCCGCTCACCCTCGGCCGACAGGATCGCGGCCTGCTTGGCGCCCTCGGCGGCGAGGATCTGCGACTGCTTCTGACCTTCGGCGGTCTTGATGGACGACTCGCGCTGGCCCTCGGCGGTGAGGATCATGGCGCGCTTCTCGCGGTCGGCACGCATCTGCTTCTCCATCGAGTCCTGGATGGAGGGCGGCGGGTCGATCGACTTGAGCTCCACGCGCGCGACCCGCAGGCCCCACCGGCCGGTCGCCTCGTCGAGCACGCCGCGCAGCTGGCCGTTGATGTGGTCGCGGGAGGTCAGCGTCTCCTCGAGGCTCATGCCGCCGACGAGGTTGCGCAGCGTCGTGATGGTGAGCTGCTCGACACCGACGATGTAGTTGGAGATCTCGTACACCGCCGAGCGCGGGTCGGTGACCTGGAAGTACACGACCGTGTCGATGGAGACGGTGAGGTTGTCCTGGGTGATCACCGGCTGCGGCGGGAACGACACGACCTGCTCGCGCAGGTCGATGCGGGCGCGCACCTTGTCGATGAACGGCACCATGATGTTCAGGCCGGGTGCCGCGGTGGTGCGGAAGCGGCCGAGGCGCTCGATGACGGCGGCCTGCGCCTGCGGGATGACCAGCACCGACTTCACGGCGATGGTCAGCACGAAGATCGCGATGACGGCCGCGACCACGAGGGTGATCGGGTCCAACTCGTTCACATCCTTCTACGGGCTCACACGGCCGCGATGACCACGGCGGTCGCACCCTGGATCTCGACAACGGTGACGGCTTCGCCTTCTTCGACCACGGACCCGTCGAGGGTGCGGGCGCTCCAGGTGTCGCCGCCGATCTTGACCTGCCCGCCGTGCTCGTCCACCCGCGAGACCGCGACGGCCCTGCCGCCGAGCAGGGCCTCGTGGTGCATCCTGACGTCGGACCCGAGCTGCAGCCGCTTCTTGAGCAGCGGCCTGGCCGTGACGATCAGGCCCAGCGACGAGGCCGCGAAGACGAGCACGCTCACCAGGTCGGCGGCACCCAGTGCGGACACGCCCGCCGCCGCCAGCGCGGCAGCGCCGAGCATCACCAGCACGAAGTCACCGGAGAGAACCTCGGCGACGACGAGCAGGATCCCGACGATCAGCCAGATCAGGGCGGCCATGAGCCCATACATACACCACCTGGAGCAGCCGAAACCGGAATTCGGCGCCCGCGGGCCGGACCGTTGCGAAATCGATCAGCCCGCTGTCGAAACCGGCCCCGGCCGTTCGTACCAGGGGGTGACACGGTCTTTCGGCGAAAGGTGGCCCGCGATGAGGTCGATCTCGGTGACGATGTTCACGACCCTGGACGGGGTGGTGCAGGGCCCCGGCCGGGCCGACGAGGACACCCGCGGCGGGTTCACCCGCGGCGGCTGGGGCGCCCGCTACGACGACGAGGTGCTGGCCGCCGAGATGGGCAGGGGCATGGCGCAGGGCGGCGCGATGCTGTTCGGCCGCCGCACGTGGCAGGACTTCACCGCCGCGTGGGCGTCGGCGACCGACGGCAACCCGTTCACCGCGCACATGAACGCCGCCCGCAAGTACGTGGTGTCCCGCACGCTCGACTCGGCCGATGCGTGGCAGAACTCGGTGCTGCTGCGCTCGACCGGCGACGTGGCCGCCCTCGACGGGGAACTGTCGGTCATCGGCAGCGTGGCGCTGGTCCGGTCACTGCACGCCGCGGGCCTCCTCGACCGCTGCACGCTGGTCGTGCACCCGCTCACGGTGGGCAGCGGCGCGCGCCTGTTCGACGGGCCGGCGCCGCTGACGGAGTTCACCCTCGACAGCTGCCTCACCACGGGCAAGGGCTCGATCGTCGCCACGTACACGCGGGTCAGTCCTGCGTGACGGTGACGAAGTCGATGAGCCGCTCGACGGCGCCGAGCAGGTCGGACTCGACGTCGCGGTAGCTGCTCACCGCGCCCAGCACGCGCTGCCAGCCCTCCCAGGGCTCACCCCAGCCGAGCCGGGCGCAGACGCCGGTCTTCCAGTCGACGTCGCGCGGCACCACGGGCCAGGCGTCGATCTTCACGGCCCGGGGTTTGACGGCCTGCCAGATGTCTACGTAGGGGTGGCCGGTGACGAGCACGTTGTCGTCGCGGATGCCGTCGACGAGGCGCTGTTCCTTGGAGCCGGCGACGAGGTGGTCGACCAGGACACCCAGGCGCCTGTTCGGGGCGGTGCCGAACTCGGCGATGCGCTGCGGGAGCTCGTCGACGCCGTGCAGCGGTTCGACGACGATGCCCTCGACGCGCAGGTCGTGGCCCCAGACGCGTTCGACGAGCTCGGCGTCGTGGCGGCCCTCGACCCAGATGCGGCTGGCCTGCGCGGTCCGGGCGCGCAGCCCCTCGACCTTCACCGACCCGGACGCGCTCGTGCGTCGCTGGGGCTGCTGGGCGGGCATGGGCTTGACGAGGGTGACGGGCTTGCCGTCGACGAGGAACCCGGCGGGGGTGAGCGGGAAGAGCCGGTGGCGGCCGTGGCGGTCCTCCAGCACGACCTGGCCGTACTCGAACTTGACGACGGCGCCGCAGAAGCCGCTGGCGGGGTCCTCGGCGACGAGACCGGGCGTGGCCTCGATCTCGGGGACCTTCTTGCGCTTGGGGCCCGAGAGGACGTCGCGGCCGTAGTCGTGGGAACGCACGCCGGAAACCCTATCCGTAGAACGGTTTGAAGGCGGTGAGCCACTCGTGGACGCGGCCGAGGTCGACGTCGGCGCCGTGCAGGTCGTGGTGGTCGTGCACGAAGTCCATCCAGTCGAACGCCGGGTCGCCGACGCAGGCGCGCGGGTCGATGGCGACCGGGCCGTGGGGGCCTTGCAGGACGTTGCCGGGGTGCATGTCGCCGTGCAGCAGCACGGGGGTGATGTCGTCGTCGGCGAGTTTGCGGGCGCGGTGGTGTTCGGTGGCGTAGTAGGTGCCGGTGCGGCGGGTCAGCAGCGTCTCGAACAGGAAGTCGATGCGCGCTTTGAGCGGCGGGAACCCCTTGGGCGGTGCGCGGTGCAGCTGCGGCAGCACCCTGGTGGGTTCGGTGGCGGGGGTGCCGGGGCTGACGCGGTCGAGCAGCAGGGCGCCGCGCGGCAGGTCGGTGTCGAGCAGGCCGACCACGGCCGGGGTGGCGGCCCAGGCGGTGAGCGCGCGGGCTTCGAGGGCGGCGATGTCGCGGTCGGGGGTGAGTTTGAGGACCGCGGTGGTGCACAGGAACGTGGCGCCGGTGCCGCCGGGCAGGTGGGTGGTGACGGTGAGGCCCCAGCGGGCGCTCAGGGTGGCGACCAGGTCGGGCAGTGCGTCGATCCAGTGCGTGACGTCGCTGCCGAAGCGTCGGATGAGCCGGGATCTGGCGTCCTCGTCGATCACCCCGCTCAGGCTAGCGAGTCGGCCCCGGCTTGTCGGCGGAACTGGTACTCCGCGAGCGCCGGGCGCCACAGCCCGGCGGCGTCGAAGCAGGTGCCGAGCAGCCGCAGGTCGGCGCCGTCCCCGGCGACGGCGACCTTGCCGTCGACGACCCACCTGTTGGCGGGCAGCAGCGGCACGGG
>NZ_JBHXCW010000403.1:0-4097 GCF_042725365.1 Lentzea sp. NPDC060358
GCTACCCCTAGCGGGCTCGGCCGGTCGCGAAGCGTCCGGCCTTTTCCGGCCGACCACAGCGCCTCGCAAGGGCCCCGAAGTCAAGCCCCAATCGCAATCGTCGCGGAGCGGCGATGCCACCCAGGTCTTTCGTCCGGGGGTGCAGGCCCACGCTGGAACAGGCACGGAACCAACGCAACAGGACCACGCCGGAACTCACGCAGAGCAACCCCACCCCACCACCACACGTCCGACCAACGTGGCACGGGTGACAAAACCTGGGTTGCCCGAACGCCACCCCAACCCTTCTGGCAGTGTGAGGAACATGAGGCGTCTCGGGGGAGTGCTGGCCGCCGCCGTCCTGTGCGGGGCGGCCGCGGCGTGCACGAACACGCCGCCTCCGCCGCTGGTCCCGAAGTCCGAGGCCCCCGTCATCACGACCACGGGGCCCAAGGTGACGGAGATCGTGGTCGGCGTCGACGACGTCGCGGGCGGCTACAACCCGCACGCCCTCGCGGCGCAGAGCCCCATCACGACGGCGCTCAGCTCGCTGCTGCTGCCGAGCGCCTTCCGCGCCGGGGCCGACGGCGCGCCGCAGCTCGACCGGAACCTCATGGTCAGCGCGAAGGTCACCAAGGCCGAACCGTTCACCGTCACCTACACGATCCGCAAGGACGCCAGCTGGTCGGACAGCGCGCCCATCGCCGCCGAGGACTTCTACTACCTCTGGCAGCGTATGCGCGTCGAACCCGGTGTCGTGGATCCGGCGGGTTACAGGCTCATCAACAACATCAGCGCCCGCGAGGGCGGCAAGGTGGTCGAGGTCGCCTTCGGCACGCCGTTCCCCGGCTGGCGGAGCCTCTTCGCGAACCTGTTGCCCGCGCACCTGCTCAAGGACGCGCCCGGCACGTGGTCCAACGTGCTGGCGACCGGGTTCCCCGCCACCGCGGGGCCGTTCCAGGTGCGCAGCCTCGACGAGCCGCGCGGTGAGGTCGTGCTGGAGCGCAGCGACCGGTACTGGGAGGTGCCGACCACGCTCGACCGGGTCGTCATCCGCAGGGCCACGCACAGCGCCATGGCCGAGTCGCTGTCCAAAGGCGACAACCAGGCCGCGTTGCTGCGTGCCGACGCCGCGGACGTGAACCTGCTCAAGTCCATTCCGAACCTCACCACGAAGCCCGTGCCGCGCAACGAGGTCGCGCAGGTGCTGCTGCGGCCCGCCAGCCAGCAGCTCGCCGACCTCGCCACGCGCAAGGCGGTCGTGGCGGCGCTCGACCGGGAGGCGCTCATCGCCTCCGGCACGCAGAGCGGGCCCAGCGCGCAGTTCCGGGCCGACTCCTACGTGGTGCCGCCCAGCCGCGCCGGCTACCTGAAGACCATCACCGCCACCACGTTCGACCCCGCGGCCTCCGAGCAGCTGCTCACCGCGGCCGGGTACGCCAAGGCCGGGAACGAGTGGCAGAAGGCGGGCAAGGCGCTCAAGCTCCGCATCGCCGCGCCGGAGAAGGTCGAGCCGTACGTGAGCCTCGCCGGCCGGGTCAAGGCGCAGCTCGCGGAACGCGGGATCGACTCCGAGGTCGTCACGCCGAACGCCGAGGAGCTCTTCAGCAAGCAGCTGACCGAAAAGGACGTCGACATCGCCGTCGTGCCGCGGGTGGACGCGGGCGACTCGGCGGCCGGGCTCGCGAGCGCCTACGGGTGCGCGGGCGAGGGCCCGGACGGTGGCGCGCCCGGTCCGGCGAACCCGGCGGGGTTCTGCGACCCGGCCGTCCAGGCCGACATCGAGGCCGCGCTGAGCGGCAAGGTCCTGCTGAGCGACGCCCTCGCGCGCGTCGAGCCGCTCATCGCCGCCCAGGCCGTCGCGGTGCCGCTCTTCCAGGTCGTCGACCTGCTCGGTGTGCTCCCGACGGTTTCGGGAGTCGACACCGGGGCACCCCTGGCGGGCGTGCTGAGCGGTGCACCCGAATGGCGGCGTCTGGACAGGTAGCCAACGGGTGGGAAATCCGTTGCGAACACCGTTTGGACGTTGCTACTTTCGGCGGCCGTCGTTGACAGAATTCTCCTCGCCCGGTCAACGAACGCTGGCGCCCGGTAATCGGGCCATTGCGGCGTGCTACAACCTGTTTCCATTGGGTCACGATCGCCCTCCCAGGTAGTGACCGCCGCCTCACCGGGTTTCTACCGTGCTGCCCACGATGTGCCGGTTCGGGGCGCGTATGGCACATCACGGTTATGGGCGTGCATGCCGACCAGGCCACGGCCGCCCAGTGCTAGGAGGGCACGTGTCGATGAGGAGAACCAAAGCACTTCCGGCGATCGCGCTGGTCGCCAGCGCGTCTCTCGTGCTGGGGGCCTGCGGTGGTGGCGGTGGGAGCAGCGACGCCGACGGTGGGGACGCCACCGTCGCGGAGATGGCGACCGCCCGCGGTGAGTCCGCGGACGGCTACACCGCGCCGGAGACGAAGCAGAGTGACCAGGTCGTCGTTTCGACCGACAAGCCGTTCACCTCGTACAACAACGCGACCGAGGACGCCAACCAGTCCTACAACACGTTCGCGTTGACGCTCGTGCAGCCCGGTGCGCACCTGCTGAACGGCAACAACAAGGTCATCCTGAACAAGGACGTCATGGAGTCGATCGAGGTCACCTCGAAGTCTCCGCAGGTCGTCACCTGGAAGCTGAAGAAGGGCGTCAGCTGGTCCGACGGCGAGGCCTGGGACTGCGACGACTTCTACATGGCGTGGTTCGCGCAGAGCAACTCGTCCAAGAAGGCCGACGGCGCGAAGTACTTCAAGCCGGCCGGCACCACCGGGTACGACCTGATGACCGGTGAGTGCAAGGACGACCAGACGTTCGTCGGCACGTTCTCGGACCCGTACCCGGACTACGAGGACATGTTCAACAACGACGTCCTCCCGGCGCACATCCTCGAGAAGAACGCCGGCATCGCCGACATCACCAAGCTCAACAAGGACAGCGCCGCCGCGGACATCCAGAAGGCCGCTGACTTCTGGAACGAGAAGTGGAACGGCTTCACCAAGGACCTCATGCCCGGCGCGGGTTCCTACGTGCTGACCGGCTTCGAGCCCAACCAGTCGGTGACGCTCGAGCGCAACCCCAAGTGGGTCGGCAAGCCCGGTGGCCCGGCCAAGATCATCCTGAAGGCGATCCCGGACCCCGTCGCGCAGGCGCAGGCGCTGGAGAACGGTGAGCTCGCCGTCAACTCCTTCGCGCAGCCGGACGCGAACGCGGCCACCAAGCTCAAGGGCCTCAACGCCCAGGGCGT
This sequence comes from Lentzea sp. NPDC060358, assembly GCF_042725365.1. Taxonomy (NCBI): domain Bacteria; kingdom Bacillati; phylum Actinomycetota; class Actinomycetes; order Pseudonocardiales; family Pseudonocardiaceae; genus Lentzea; species Lentzea sp. NPDC060358. Next base: position 3,266 of record NZ_JBHXCW010000403.1, read on the forward strand.
CACGTTCGGCGCGGGCCCCGGCCTGTCGTTCGAGCACCTCGACATCCAGTTCAAGAACCCGGTGCTGGCCAACGAAGAGATCCGCAAGGCCTTCTTCATGTGCATCAAGCGCCAGGACATCATCGACAAGCTCATCAGCGAGGTGCAGTCCGACGCCAAGCCGATGGGCAGCCTGATCTTCTTCCCGAAGGACGAGGGCTACAAGGACGTCTACGGCGACAAGGCCAAGGGCGACGCGGCCGAGGCCAAGAAGATCCTGACCGAGGCCGGCTGGGCCCAGGGTGCGGACGGCGTCTTCGCGAAGGGCGGCACGCGTGCCTCCTTCCGGATCAGCCACACCGACATCCCGCGCCGCAAGCAGACCGTCGAGCTCATCCAGGGCCAGTGCAAGGAAGCCGGCATCGAGGTCAAGGACGACACCGACCCGAACTTCCTCGACGAGCGCGTCTCCGCCGGTGACTACGACGTGGCGCTGTTCGCGTGGTCCGGCTCGCCGTTCAAGGGCGGCAAGAAGTCGATCTACGAGACCGGTGGTGGCCAGAACTGGCAGAACCTGACGGTCCCGAAGGCCGACGAGGCCATGAAGAAGGCCGTGTCGCAGACCGCGATCGCCGACTCCCTGAAGTACTGGTCGGAGGCGGACGCGGAGCTCGCGAACTCCTACGGTTCGCTGCCGCTGTTCCAGATGCCGAACATGTGGGCCTTCAAGGGTCTCGACCGCGTGTACTTCCAGAGCTACTACGGCGCGCTGTGGAACGCCAACGAGTGGCAGACCAAGTAATCGCCATAGCTGAAGTGCGCAACGCCTGACCGGGCGGGGCCGGACCACGAG
>NZ_JBHXCW010000404.1:0-4083 GCF_042725365.1 Lentzea sp. NPDC060358
CTCCCGCTCAGCGCGGAAGGGCCCTTTTCACGAGCTCAGGTGGCGTCCGGGTCGTACGGCGGGCGCTCCCCCGGTGCCAGCGGACGCTGTTCCGGCGCCGGTGGCGAGGTCGAGGCCGGGTAGCCGTTCGACTTCGTGGTGGGCTCCGGGTCCTCGAACAGGTGCTTCGCCACCGCGCGCTTCGGGTCGAAGTTGCGCAGCTCCCTCAGGTCCTCGAGGGGCTTGCGGAGCTGTTCGAACTCCGGGCCCATCTCCTGCTTGAGCTGTTCGCGGGCGCCCGTCGCGTACTCGCGGACCTGGCGGACGGTCTTGCCCAGCCAAGCCGCCGCGGACGGCAGGCGTTCGGGGCCCAGGATGAAGAGACCCGCGACCACGATGATGAGGATCTCCACCCATCCGATGCTGTCGAACACGAGTCCCAGCCTACTGGTCAGTCGGACTTGAGGGTGACGTCGAGTTTCAGCTCACGGCCTTGGCGCGCAAGAGTTACCTGCACCTTTTCACCGATTTCGTGCTCCCTGACCGCGACGACCAGTTCGGCCGCGTTGCGGACCATGCGGTCGCCGACCTTGGTGATCACGTCGCCCTCCTGGACGCCGGCGGCCGCTGCCGCGCCTCCCGCGGGGACGTTCTGCACCTGAGCGCCCTCGGAGGTCTCCGCGGACACCGACTTCACGTTGACGTTCATGTCCGCGTGCTTGACCTCGCCGTTGCGGATCAGCTCCTGGCTGATCTTGCGGGCCTGGTTGCCGGAGATCGCGAAGCCGAGGCCCACCGAGCCGCCCGTCTCGGTGCGGATCGACGAGTTGATGCCGATCAGGGCTCCACGCGAGTCGACCAGGGCGCCGCCCGAGTTGCCCGGGTTGATGGCCGCGTCGGTCTGGATCGCGTCGTAGGTGACCTGGGGGCCGCCGTTCTCGCCCGCCGCGGTGACCGGGCGGTGCAGGGCGGAGACGATGCCCTCGGTGACGGTGTTGGACAGCTGCAGCGGGGAGCCGATGGCGATCACGCTGTCGCCGACCTGGAGCTCGTCGGAGTTGCCGAACTGCAGGACGGTCGGGTTGGTGACCTCGACCTTGATCACCGCGAGGTCGGTCTTCGGGTCGCGGCCGACGACGCGGGCCTGGGCGCGGGTGCCGTCGGTGAAGACGGCGCTCAGCTTGGCCGACGAGTCCTGCGCGGCCGGGGCGACCACGTGGTCGTTGGTCAGGATGTAGCCGCCGCCCTCGATGACGACGCCCGAGCCGACGCCCGCGACGTTGGCGCCCTTGAACTCGATCGAGACGACGCTGGGCGTCACGCGCTTGGCGATGTCCGAGATCGAACCGGCCGGGCGCTCCTTGCCCTCCACGACCTCGGCCAGGGTGACCGTCGAGTCGGTCAGCGGGTTGCCCGCGCGGCCGATCAGCCAGCCGACCAGGCCGCCGACGGCGCCGAGCACCAGCGCGACCGTCAGCAGCAGCGCGAGCGCGGTGGGCTTCACGCGACGGCCGAAGAGCAGCTCGGGAATGCTCAGCTGCGGGCCGGGTTCCTGTGTGCGCTCAGGCTCGCCGGGCGGGTCCTCGCCCACGGCGGGCGGGCCGATCACGGCACCGGAGGCCGGGTCGCGCCACGGGTCGCCCGCGGGCTTGTCGCCCCAGAAGACCGGGTCGATGTCCGGGTCCGGGTCGGAGGTGGGGTGCGGCGGCCGCTGCAGCAGCTCCGGCGAGCCCTGGCGACCGAACGCGGTGACGAGGGAGTCGGGAGGCGGCGGTGCCGACTGGATCGGGGCGACGGGAACGTCACGCGCGGCGAAGGCGCCGGGAACACCGTCGGGGCGGCCGAAGGCGGTCGCGTACGCGGGGTCGACCGGCGGCTGCACCAGGGGCCGTGGCCGGAGCCTGCGATGCGCTCCGTCGTCCACTCCGGAAACGGGTGTGGACGTCTGGCCGTTGGGCGACTGCTGGCTCATCTCTCCCCGAGTTTTCCGCTAGGAGTGCTGAACTACAGCGTGCCTCACGAACAGTGAAATGGCTGTCAGGGGGTGGTCGCGAAGACCGCGCCGGCGTTCTGCGGAACGGTGGCGGGCGCGGGCGGCGCCTCGGTGTCCGGCGTGGTGAACGCGAGGGCGCTCAGCAACATGCCGCTCACGACGACCCCGGCGCCCTGACGGGCGCGGCGGCCGCTGAACCAGCCGTTGCTGCCCAGGGGTCTCGACGAGCCCAGCACCGGGCCCGCGCCGAACGCGGGCTTGTCCGTGCGCTGGACGGCGACGAACTGCCCGTCCTCGGTGATCGCGAGCCCGTCCGGAGCGGACGGCAGGTCGACCTCCTGCGGGATGGCGCCGAGCCGGTCCAGCAGCGAGGCCGGCGCCGTGGGCGCCGAGGCGGTGCGCACAGCCGCACGCGCCTGCTGCTGGGTGTAGGTCTCGAACGCGCAGAAGCCACAGCTCTGGATGTGCGCTGAAGCTCGCTCGTGGGCGGTCGAGGACAGTTCCCCGTCCACGAACGCGACCACGGCGTCCGGCAGAAGGTGCTGCTCCGGCAGGCCCCAACCACGGAGGTCGGTCATGCAGTGTCCTCCAGCAACGATTCCCGACGACGACGTTCGAGCGCGACCTTGAGGGCCTGGCGGCCCCGGTGGATCCTGCTCCTCACGGTACCCATCTTCACCCCGAGCGTGGCACCGATCTCCTCGTAGGAGAGTCCTTCCACGTCACAGAGCACGACCGCGGCGCGGAACTCCGGGGGGAGCTCGTCGAGCGCGGCCTGCAGGTCGGGGTCGAGGTGGTTCTCGTCGTAGATCTCCTCGGGGGACAGGTCGTCACCCTCGAGGCGGTCGTTGTCCTCGGGCAGCGCCTCCATGCGGACACGGCTGCGACGGCGAGCCATGTCGAGGAAGAGGTTGGTGGTGATGCGGTGCAGCCACCCCTCGAAGGTGCCCGGCTTGTACGATGCCAGCGAGCGGAAGACGCGGATGAACGTCTCCTGCGTCAGGTCCTCGGCGTCGTGCTGGTTGCCGGTCAGGCGGTACGCGAGCCGGTAGACCCTGTCCGCGTGCTCGCGGACGATGGAGTCCCACGAGGGCGGCGTCCAGTCGGCCGTCTCGATGGGCGCGACGGCCTCCGGCGAACTCGACTGCGTGCGCATCAGGTGTTTCGGCACCTCCATGTGGGCCGCCCGGCGACCCTCGTGCGGCTCAACGGACGGCGGGTCCGGCTTGTTCCCGACCAGAGCCTGGCTTGTTGCTTACTTACCTTCCCGTCTCCTCTTTAAACGATCGTGAGAACTGGCTGAGAGCACCCTGAGAATCTCGGTTCGGGCCGCGTTCACCCGTTTTGGGCACGCGGGGCACTAGCCTGCTTACCCGTGACCACGGAATCGGCCCTGAGGGAGTACGTCGAGCAGTACCTCCCCGAGGACGACGTGCACCTGGCAGCGAGAGCACGAGGCCAGGAACTGGGCTGCGTGCCCATCGGCGCGGGCGGAGGCGCCGCCCTGCGGTTCCTCGCGACCGCACTCCAGGCCCGGGCAGTGGTGGAAGTCGGCACCGGCGCGGGCACCAGCGGCCTCTACCTCCTGGCAGGCATGCCCAAGTCGGGCATCCTGACCTCGATAGACGTGGAACCGGAACACCAACGAGCGGCCCGCGAGGCCTACGCGGCCGCAGGCATCTCCCCGTCCCGCACCCGCCTGATCATGGGCAAGGCCCTGGACGTCCTCCCCCGCCTGACCGACGCGGCCTACGACCTGGTCTTCGTGGACGCCTTCAAACCGGAGTACCCGCAGTACCTGCAACACGGCGTCCGCATGCTCCGCCCGGGCGGGGTGATCGCGTTCGACAACGTCCTGTGGCACGGCGCAGTGGTGGACCCGAACAAACGAGACGACTCCACCCAGGCGATGCGAGACATCGCACGCCTGGTGAAGGAGGACGACCGCCTGGTCCCGGTCATCCTCCCGCTGGGCGACGGCCTGCTGGTCGCCGCCAGGCGACCGTAGCCGGGGCGAAGGCCGAAGGCCGAGCTGTCGAGGGCCAACGGCCCGAGCCGACCGGAGCGCAGCTCCGCGCGGTGGGTGCCCCGTCACGAGTCGCGCCACAGCC
>NZ_JBHXCW010000405.1:0-4071 GCF_042725365.1 Lentzea sp. NPDC060358
AGTACAAGATGAAGCGACCCAGACGGGACTCGAACCCGCGACCTTCGCCGTGACAGGGCGACGCGCTAACCAACTGCGCCACTGGGCCTTGCTCTTGCTACCTTACCGTACTGCATCTACTGCTTTTTACTGCGTGCCCCCAACGGGATTCGAACCCGCGCGACCGCCTTGAAAGGGCGGGATCCTAGGCCGCTAGATGATGGGGACTAGCTGGTCTCTGGAAGCATCGTAAGCATATGCCATAGGTCCGCGCACCTCCAAAACGGGGGTCCCACTTCTGCGTTGACCTGCTCAAACCCGCTTCCGGACGGGATCGGCCAGATCAACAAATGCCTGTTCACGGCCCGACGGGCCGTTCCGGCTCTTTGTGTGATCCAGACAACTTCCAGCCGGCCGCCGCGACGCACGGCAGAACGTGCCCGAGAACCTCGCGGATGCGGTCGGGGAAGTCGCCGCAGGACGTCGTCGCCGAGGAGATGAGTCGCGCGCCGAGAGCGGCGCTGCACAGCGTCCGCGCGACCGCCTCCGGGTCGACGCCGGGGAGCAGGTGCCCGCGCTCGCCCGCCTCCGCCAGGTAGGTGCCGATGAGCTTCTCCCACATGACGTGCGTGCTCGGGACGCCCGGATACCCGATCTCGCGGTCGGCGTTCAGCCGCACGCCCGCGCGCAGCACGACGTCGGCCGCCATCCGGTCGGCGGATTCCACGAACATGCCGTGCAACGCGCTCAACGGGTCGATGCCGCGGGCGCGCCACGACTCGCGCACCTCGGACCACAGTTCGCCCTGGCGCTCGATGAGCGCGGAGGCGACCGCTTCCTTGGAGGCGAAGTGGAAGTAGAAGGCGCCCTTCGTCAAACCTGCGCGCGCGAGCACGGCGGTCAGCGACGTGCGGTCGTAACCGAGGCGGTCGAACTCCTCCGCCGCCGCCTGCAGGATCGCCTCCCGCGTCGCGTGGGCCCGGTCCTGCTGGGGCATGGGTGCAGGTTAGCCGTTGCCGCGAAAGAGACCCGTGGGTATGTTTCGGGATGCGGCCCTGTCTCGGGAGACGCGCTCCGGGGGGTGCGCGTCTCGCGTCAGGGCCGCTTCCTCGTTCGCATCAGCTCACCGCTGCACGGGCGGCGTCGAGCCGTCCTCACCCGGTGACAGTCCCAGCATGTCGAGCAGCATCCGGCAGTCCTCGGTGCCCAGCGCGCTCCGCGCGACCGCGAGCCTGGCCCGGTGGACCTGGTCGTCGGAGATCCGCGAGGGTTCTCCGCTGCGCTGGGCCGGCACCGTCGGCCCGCCCTGTCGCGACATGCTCTCGTCCTGCGTGAACAGGAACTTCCGCACTTCCAGTGACCCGCTCAAAGCACCCTCCCCGACTTGAGGTGTGGCCGCGAGGCTAAGCGACCTGGGACAACAGCCGCAGCCCCCCGCAGAGTGATTCCACCACCACCCAGCGTTACTTTCCGTACTGGTGCAGTCCGTGCCTCGTGGAGAACCGGCCAAGGGATGATGGACCGATGACTGAACCCACGCCGGAGCCTTCCCCCGAACCCGAGGACCAAAACCCGCCCCAGCCACCTCCTTCAGTGGACCAGGAGGCGATCTTCAAGGCGATCAGCGGCATCGACGTGAACACGATCGACGCCGACATCGAGTCCGCCTTCGGGTCCCGGATGGCCCAGCTCGACGAGATGCTCGCGGGCCTCGACGACCTGGTCGACCAGATCGAGAAGAACATCCAGAACCTGGACCAGCCCAAACCCGGGAGTCCTGAGTAGATCGCTTACCCCAGGGGGGTATAGACTCGGAGTTCCGTGGATAGAGAGAAGGCTCCGATGTCCGTCACCGCCACCTACACCGTCACCGGCATGACCTGCGGCCACTGCGTCAGCTCCGTCACCGAGGAGCTGACCGAGGTCGCCGGGGTCACCGGTGTCGACGTCGTCCTGGAGACCGGCGCGGTCACCGTGACGAGCGACCGCGAGCTCGACCGGTCCGAGGTCGTCGCCGCCGTCACCGAGGCCGGGTACCAGGTCGCCTGATGACCACGACCGAGCCCCGCCACGTCGAGCTCGCGATCAGCGGCATGACCTGCGCCTCCTGTGCGAGGCGCGTGGAGCGCAAGCTGAACCGGCTCGACGGCGTCTCCGCCACCGTGAACTACGCGACGGAGAAGGCCAGCGTTCAGTTCCCGGACAGCCTGCGCGTGGACGACCTGGTGTCGACCGTGCGCGCGGCCGGGTACGACGCGGAGGAACCGAAGCCGGAGACCCCGGACGAGTCCGGTGAGCTGGGGCTGAGGTTCGGGCTGGCCGCGGCGCTCGGGGTGCCGGTGATCGTGGTGTCGATGGTCCCGGCGTGGCAGTTCCCGGTCTGGCAGTGGATCGCGCTGGCGCTCACGAGCGTGGTCGTGTGGGTGTGCGGCTGGCCGTTCCACCGGGCCGCCGTAGTCAACGCACGGCACGGCGCCAGCACGATGGACACCCTCGTGTCGATGGGCGTCACGGTCTCGTACCTGTGGTCGCTCTACGCGTTGGTGCTCGGCGAGGCCGGAGTCATCGGCATGCGCCACGAGTTCAGCCTGCTGCCGCGCCCCACCACCTCCGGCGACATCTACCTGGAGGTCGCGGTCGGCGTGACCGTGTTCCTGCTGCTCGGGCGGTGGCTGGAGGCGAGGTCGAAGCGCAGCGCGGGTGCGGCGATGCGGTCGCTGTTCGCATTGGGCGCCAAGGACGTGGCGGTGCTGCGCGAGGGCGCGGAGACCCGCGTCCCGATCGGTCAGCTCCGGGCCGGCGAACGGTTCGTGGTCCGTCCGGGTGAGCGGATCGCCACGGACGGCGTAGTGGTCGAGGGCAGCTCGGCCGTGGACAGCTCGATGATCACCGGCGAGTCCGTCCCGGTCGAGGTCGGCACGGGCGACTCCGTGGTCGGCGGGACGGTCAACGCGGGCGGGCGGCTGGTCGTCGAGGCGCTCAGCGTCGGCGCGGACACCCAGCTCGCGCGGATGGCCCGCATGGTCGAGCAGGCGCAGGCGGGCAAGGCGGAGGTGCAGCGGCTGGCCGACCGGGTCTCGGCCGTGTTCGTCCCCGTGGTCGTGGTGATCGCGCTGCTGGCGTTCGGCGGGTGGCTGCTCGCGGGCCGCCCGCTCGAGTTCGCGGTGACGACGGCGGTCGCGGTGCTCGTGATCGCGTGCCCGTGCGCACTGGGCCTCGCCACCCCGACGGCACTGCTCGTCGGCACCGGCCGCGGCGCCCAGCTCGGGATCCTCGTGAAGGGCCCGGAGGTGCTGGAGTCGACGCGCCGCGTGGACACCGTCGTGCTGGACAAGACCGGCACGGTCACCACGGGCCGGCTGACGCTGGTCGACGTGATTCCCGCCGAGGGCGTGTCGCGCGACGAGGTGCTGCGTTTCGCGGCGGCCGTGGAAAACGCGTCGGAACACCCCGTCGCCGCCGCGATCGTGCGCGAAGTCGAAGAAGTGCTCCCGGTTTCCCAGTTCGTTTCCACGGACGGCATCGGTGTCAGCGGGATCGTCGAGGGACGGCGAGTCGCCGTCGGCCGCACGAGCGGAGTCACCGTTCCCGCGGAATTGTCCGAGGCCGCCGCACCGCACGCCGCGCGAACCGTTGTCGCGGTTTCCTTCGACGACGAGGTCGTCGGTCTCGTCGTCGTCTCGGACGTCGTGAAACCCACGTCCGCGCAGGCGATCCGGTCGCTGCGCGAGCTGGGCCTGCACCCGGTGCTGCTGACCGGTGACAACGCGTCGGTGGCCGCCGCGGTCGCCGCCGAGGTGGGGATCGACGAGGTCGTGGCGGACGTGCTACCAGGGGAGAAGGTCGCCGCGGTGCGCGCGCTCCAGGCGAAGGGCCAGGTCGTGGCGATGGTCGGCGACGGCGTGAACGACGCGCCCGCGTTGGCCGCGGCAGACCTGGGCCTGGCCGTGGGAACCGGCACCGACGTGGCGATCGAGGCGAGCGACCTGACCCTCGTGCGCGGCGACCTGCGCGTGGCGGCGGACGCCATTCGGTTGGCGCGCAAGACGTTGGGCACCATCAAGGGGAACCTGTTCTGGGCCTTCGCCTACA
>NZ_JBHXCW010000406.1:0-4045 GCF_042725365.1 Lentzea sp. NPDC060358
AGATGTCGCAATCCACACCGAACCCGGAGGCCCTCCCTCAATCCAAGATCATCCGATCACGTGTCGGACCGTTCCTAACCTCTCAGGTCAGTACAGCTAGTCCTCGTCGTCGCCGAAGTTCGCGGGGTCGGCCGGGTCCCAGGACAGGTCCGGCTTGTTCCAGTCGTTGTCGCGCAGCATCCGCTTCGACTCCTTGCGGTACCGGCCGACGAGGCGGTCGAGGTAGGTGAAGCCGTTGAGGTGGTCGGTCTCGTGCTGCAGGCAGCGTGCGAAGAAGCCGGTGCCCTCGACCTCGAACGGCTGCCCGTCGAGGTCGAGCCCGGTCACCTTCGCCCACCGGGCGCGGCCGGTCGGGTAGGCCTCGCCGGGCACGCTCAGGCAGCCCTCGAAGTCGTCGTCGGGGTCCGGCATGGTCTCCGGGACCTCGGAGGTCTCGAGCACCGGGTTGCAGATGGCGCCGCGGTGGTTCCTGCCCTCGTCGTCGGGGCAGTCGTACACGAAGAGCCGCAGGTCGATGCCGATCTGGTTGGCCGCGAGGCCGACTCCGCGGGCCGCTGCCATCGTCTCGAACATGTCGTCGGCGAGGGTCTTCAGCTCGGTGTCGAACTCGGTGACCTCGCGCGTCGGGTGGTGGAGCACGGGGTCGCCAACGATGCGGATGCGGTGCACGGCCATGGGCAAACTTTAAGCGAGCCAAAACTGTCGGTGTCGCGCGGTACGTTGGAACGATCACGTGATTGAATTGCCCGCACCTGAGATGGTGTGGCGACCGTGGGGAGCCAGATGGATCACACCGAGACGCTCACCTCCGCTGACGGCTTGACCAGCCGCGACCGCACGATGCTCGCGTTCGAGCGCCAGTGGTGGAAGTACTCGGGATCCAAGGAACAGGCCATCAGGGAACTGTTCGACATGTCCGCGACCCGCTATTACCAGCTGTTGAACGGTCTCATCGAGTCCGAGGCCGCCTTGGCCGCAGACCCGATGCTGGTCAAACGGCTGCGGGGAGTGCGGACTGGCCGCCAAAGGGTGCGCGCACGCGCCAGGAGCACCGAGGACCGATGACCTCCCCCGAGTCCGCAAGCCCGTCCCGTCCCGCCAAAGCCGCCGGTTTCGCCCTGCTCGGCGTCGCCGCCGTCGCGCTCGTGATCGGCGTCATCAGCCTGTTCGGCGGGGGTTCCGACACACCGCCGGTCGCCGAGGGGTCGTCCTCCGCGCCGCCGCCGGCCACCACCTCGGTCGCGGAGTCCTCGGCTGCGCCGTCCTCGGTGCCGCCGTCGTCGGCTCCGCCCGCGACCACCTCCGCCGCCGCGCCCACCACGTCCGCCGCCGTGCCGCCTCCGCCGGTCACGCAGCCGGGCGTGGCCAAGGAGCCGGTGCGCGTCTACAACAACTCGACCATCACCGGGCTGGCCTCGAAGGCCTCCGACGAGGTCAAGGCCAACGGGTGGACCGTGGCCGGGACCGGCAACTACTCGCAGGGCACCATCCCGACCACCACCGTGTACTTCCGGCCGGGGACCGCCGAGGAAGCCTCCGCCAAGGAGCTCGCCGGGGTGTTGCGGGCTCGGGTGGAGCCGCGGTTCGACGGGATCGAGTCCTCGGCGCCGGGGATCATCCTGATCGTGACCAACGACTACCAGGGTGCCGCCAAGTCCAAGTAGGTCCGCGGCAGCCCGCGGCATCGTGTTGCTGCCGGGGGCTGCCTGGCCTGTCCGGTCAGCGACCTGCCGCGTAGGCCGCCAGTGAGGCGAGCTGGGCCGGGTTGAGCGACGGCCGGACCACCTCGCGTGCCTTCGCCAGGTGCGTCTGGGTCACCTCGGCCGCCTCCAGCGACTCCCTCATCGCCGTCAGCGCCGCCTCGCGCACCAGGGCCGCGCAGTCCGCCGCCGAGTACATCTCCAGCTCACCGGCCAGCGCGGACAGGTCCACGTCGCCCGCCAGCGGCGTGTTGCGGGAAGCGGCTTTCAGGATCTCGACGCGTGCGTCGGCGTCCGGCGGCGGCACGTAGACGAGGCGTTCGAGCCGGCCCGGTCGCAGCAGCGCCGGGTCGATCAGTTCCGGGCGGTTGGTCGCGGCGATCACCACGACGTCCCGCAGAGGTTCGACGCCGTCCAGTTCCGTCAGCAGCGCGGCCACCACGCGGTCGGCCACGCCCGCGTCCGACGACTGGCCCCGGCGCGGGGCCAGTGCGTCCACCTCGTCCAGGAACACCAGGGCCGGGGCGGCGTCGGCGGCGCGGCGGAAAAGCTCGCGGACCGCTCGTTCGGACTCGCCGACGAACTTGTCCATCAGCTCGGCGCCCTTGACGGTCAGGACGTTCAGCTGGCCCGAGCCCGCCAGCGCGCGGACCAGGAACGTCTTGCCGCATCCCGGCGGGCCGTAGAGGAGCACGCCGCGGGGCGGGTCGACGCCCAGGCGGGCGAAGGAGTCCGGGTAGCGCAGGGGCCAGAGCGCCGCCTCCGTCAGCGACTGCTTGACCTCCTTCATGTCGCCGACGTCCTCGAGCGTGAGCCCGCCGGTCTGCACGGTGTCGGAGGCGGACATCGAGATCGGCCGCACGGTTTTCAGCGCACCGAGCAGGTCTTCCTGTCCCACGCGGGGTTCCGCGGCCTCGCGCTGCCGCAGCGCGGCCCGCACCGCCGCCTCGCGGCGCAACGCGCACAGGTCGGCGGCCACGAAACCCGGCGTGCGGGCGGCCACCTCGCCGAAGTCCACATCGGACTGGACGGGCACGTCGCGCAGCAGCACGCGCAGCAGTTCGGTGCGGCCGGAGGCGTCCGGCAGCGGCAGCGTCAGCTCGCGGTCGACCAGGTCCGGCGCGCGCAGGCGGGCGTCCACCGACTCGGCGCGGGCCGACGTGACCACGAGGGCGAGGTTGGGACGCGACACGGCGGTGCGCAGGATGTCGAGCACGACCGTCGCGACCGGGGGCGGCGCGGTCGGCAGCAGCGAGTCGACGTCGGTGAGCAGCAGGACGGTCGGCTGCTCGGGCACACCGGCGATCGCGTCACCCAGCTGCTTGGCCATCGCACCCGGCTCCAGCACGGCGATGCTCGGCGCGGCCAGCTCGACGACGTCCGCGCCGACGGCCTGCGCCACGGCCCTGACCAGCGTCGCCTTGCCGACGCCCTCAGGCCCGCTGATCATGGCCGCCAGTCGTGCGGACGCACCCAGCTTGGTGAGCAGCTCCGGCTGGCGGAACATCAGCTCGAGCCACTCGGTCAGCCGCTTGGCCTGCTCGCGCTGGCCGACCAGATCGGCGACGGGCAGCGCCTCGTGCTTCTCCTGCACCACCACGGGCGTCACCTCGGCCGCCGGCGCCGAAGCGGAACGCCAGCCCACGACGCTCGACGGCTGCACGGCCACCGGACCCGCGGGGTCGGTGGAGGTGATGGTGATCAGCTCGTTCGTCCACGTCATGCCGATGGCGTTGGAGAGCTTGCGCCGCGTCTCCGACACGTTCGCGCCGGGCGGCGGCGCCAGGTCCTGCGGCAGCAACGACACGCTGTCGCCCACGGTGATGACCTTGCCGGTCAACGCCATCCGCACGTGGTCCGGCGTCAACGCGGTGGTCGCGAGCCGCGACCCCGCCACGGTGATCGACCGCGCCCCGGCCACCTGCACCGGCGCCACGACGATCTCGGACCCCTCCACCACACCCAGGTTGGTGAGGGTGACGTCGTCCACGAGCACCACGCCAGGCGGCTGCTCACCGGACGCCGCGAGGGCGGCGCTGACCCGGGCACCGGTCAGCTTCACCGCGTCCCACGCGCGCAGGCCCAGGGCGTCGAGCACCTCGGGGTGGAGGCGGACGACGCCGCGCCGGGTGTCCAGGGCGGACGGGGACAGGCGAGCCGTCAGCGTGATCACGCCGCCGACTCTAGTTGCTCGCGGCGAACGCGCCGTGCGTTCGGTCTGCGTCGGAAGCCCGACGAGCCGGTGACGGCTCCAAGGACCTCGTGGAGCCGTCCGTCGACCTCGGACGCGATGTCCTGAGAACGAGAGGTCGACGAACGTCGAGGGCCGGACACGAGTCATCGTG
>NZ_JBHXCW010000407.1:0-4018 GCF_042725365.1 Lentzea sp. NPDC060358
GCTGAATACGCTTCGTGATCACCACAGGTGTGCCTGCTCGTTGCCATCATGGCTGACTGCCACACCGTGGAACCAGTTTGGCGCGCTGATCCCACTTCGACCAGTGATCGATCCCACCCGTCCGCTGGGCTGCACCGGCGCCGGATCTCGGATCGGATCGTGTTCGAGAAGCTCGTCCAGGTGTTGCGGTTCGCTGTTCGTACGAGGCGACAGCTGACACCACGTGCTCGGCGTTCACGATCCGCATTCGACGCGACGAATGGATCAAAGACGGATTGTTCACCCGGTTCAAGCAGATCGCGCTGGAGGCGTACGACCGCATTGTGGGCCTGCTGCGGGAGAATATCGCGGTGGACGGGCGCATCACCAAGGCTCCAGGCAGTTCGCGCGCCGCCCACCCAACAACGGTGGACTCCTCCACGCCAGCGCACCCGCACTCCCACTCGGCGGCTACGAAATCCGTGTCACCGGAACCCATCCCGGCTCACCCATCATGCCCGTCACCGCCCCGATTCTCGTCTGGGACCCTGCAATCGCCGCTGTCTGAAGCCCCGGCACGTACCCGCACGGCGCCCGCTCATCGGCTACTTGTTGACCGACCTGCGCATGGCAGGGGTCTGTCAAACGAGCGGTGTAACTCGGGTTGAAGGAAACTACTTGCGTCCGGCGGCCAGGCGGCCGTCGAAGGCGATGTCGAACGCATTGAGCGCGGGTTTCCACCGCATGGTCCAGCGTGCGCGGCCGGTGCCGGTCGGGTCTAGGCTCATGATCGCCATGTAGACGCATTTCAGCGCTGCCTGCTCGGTCGGGAAGTGCCCGCGGGCCTTCACCGCGCGGCGGATGCGGGCGTTGGCGCTCTCGATAGCGTTGGTCGAGCAGATCACCCGCCGGATCTCGGGATCGAACGCCAGGAACGGCACGAACTCGGCCCAGGCGTTATCCCACAACCGCACGATCGCCGGATACCGACCGCCCCAGGCCTCGGTGAACTCAGCGAACCGCTCACGGGCCGCGGCCTCGGTCGACGCCGTGTACACCGGCTTGAGAGCCTTGGCGATCACAGCCCAGAGCTGCCGGCCCGCGTAACGGAAACTGTTGCGCAGCAAGTGCACCACGCAAGTCTGGGTGATCGTCTGTGGCCAGACGGTGGTGATCATGTCGGGCAGGCCAGTCAGCCCGTCACAGACCACCATGAGCACGTCGACCACGCCGCGGTTCTTGAGCTCGGTGAGCACGTGCAGCCAGTATTTGGCGCCCTCGCCGCCGTCGCCGGCCCACAACCCGAGGATGTCACGGCGCCCTTCGCAGGCGACCGCGAGCGCGATGTAGATCGGCCGGTTGGCTACCTGCCCGTCGCGGATCTTCACGTGAATAGCGTCGATGAAGATCACCGGATAGACCGCGTCCAGCGGCCGGTTCTGCCACTCGACCATGCCCTCGACGACCTTGTCGGTGATCGTGGAGATCGTCTGGCGCGACACCTCGGCGCCATACACCTCCGCCAGGTGCGCGGAGATCTCACCGGTGGTCAAGCCCTTGGCGGCCAACGAGATCACCATCTCGTCCACGCCACCGAGACGCTTCTGCCGCTTGGCCACGATCTTGGGTTCGAAGCTGGCGTCGCGGTCGCGCGGCACGTCGATCTCGACCGCGCCCACGTCGGTGAGCACCGTCTTCGAGCGGGTGCCATTACGCGAGTTACCGGTCCCACGGCCGGCCGGGTCGTGCTTGTCATAGCCGAGGTGATCGGTGATCTCACCCTCGAGCGCCGACTCCAGCAGCCACTTGGTCAGCTGCTGCAACACCCCGCCCTCACCGGTCAGCTTCAGCCCGCTGGCCTTGGCACTGCTCAGCAGCTGCGCGACGAGCTGCTCGTCCAGGCCGTCAACACCAGCTGCGGGCTTCGAGTCCTCGACGTTCTCCACGCCGGACATCATGTCGGTCATCAGGTGCACTTCCATGATCAGGAGTTACACCGCTCGTTTTACAGTCCCGGCGGCGTCGACTTCAATGCCGTGAACGTGTACGGAGTAAGAGACCAGTTCAAAATGAGCTGGCGTGTCGGCTTTGCCTGCGGGACAGGACATTCCAAGATCACGGTGTGCGCGAGGAGGTCCTGACCGACGAGCTATGGGCTCGGCTGGAACCGTTGATCCCGATGTCCCCGAGACGTTTCCGCTATCCGGGTCACAGACGTGCCGCCGACCGTGCCGCGTTGGAAGGCATCCTCTACGCGGTGCGCACAGGCATCGGCTGGAACCGGCTGCCCACCGCCTTGTTCGGCGCGTCGAGCTCGACCTGCTGGCGGCGGTTGACCGAATGGCATGAGGCCGGCGTCTGGCAGCAGCTGCATGAGCTGCTGCTCGCCGAACTGCGCGCCGCCGGGTTGCTGGACCTGTCCGCTGCTCTGGTCGATTCCACCCACCTGCGCGCGCTCAAAGGGGGGACCACACCGGGCCGAGCCCGGTCGACCGCCGCAAGCCCGGTTCCAAGCACCACCTGATCGCCGACGCGAGCGGGATCCCGCTCGCCGTCACACTCACCGGCGGGCACCGCAACGACGTCACCCAGCTGATCCCCCTCATCGACGCCATCCCACCGATCCGGGGCATCGTCGGCAAACCACGTCGCCGGCCACGGCGAATCTACGCCGACCACGGCTACGACCATGACAAGTACCGGCGCCTGGTCCGCGCCCGCGGCATCACACCCGTCATCGCCCGCCGCGGCGTCGACCACGGCTCCGGTCTGGGCACGGTCCGCTGGCCGGTCGAACGCACCTTCGCCTCGCTCAAAGGCTTCCGGCGACTCCGCATCCGGACCGAACGCCGAGCCGACGTCCATCAAGCCATGCTCAGCCTTGCCTGCTTGATCATCTGCCTGCGCAAACTCATTCTGAACTGATCACTAAGCCCGGTGCGAGCCGGGCCGAGTCGGCGGAGCTGCGTGAGGCGCGCAAGCGGATCAAGCTGCTGGAGCAGGAGAATGAGGTTCTGCGCCGGGCGACCGCGTATTTGTCGCAGGCGAATCTGCTGGGAAAAGGCTCTACCCGCTCGTGAACGAGCTCGCTGCGGACGGGATTCCGGTTGCGGTGACGTGCCGGGTCTTGAACATCGCTCGACAGCCGTACTGCCGGTGGCTGGCCGCGCCGGTCACCGGGACCGAGCTCGAGCGTGCTCGTCGGGCGAACGCGTTGTTCGACGCGCACCGCGACTACCCGGAGTTCGGCTATCGGTTCCTGGCCGATGAGGCCCGCGACGCCGGCCAGTCGATGGCGGACAGGACCGCGTGGCGCATCTGCTCGGCTATGGGCTGGTGGAGCGTGTTCGGCAAGAAACGCGGCCGCAACGGCAAGAAGACCGGCCCACCGGTGCACGACGACCTGGTCCGCCGTGACTTCACCGCCGCCGCGCCGAACCTGTTGTGGCTGGCCGACATCACCGAACACCGCACCGCTGAGGGAAAGTTGTATCTGTATGCGGTCAAGGACGTCTGCTCCAACCGGATCGTGGGCTACTCGATCGACTCCCGGATGAAGTCCCGCTTGGCCGTCACCGCGCTCACCAATGCCCTCGCCCGCCGTGGTGAGGTCGCCGGCTGCATCATGCACACCGACCGCGGATCGCAATTTCGTTCCAGGAAATTCGTCCGTGCGCTCGCTCGTCACGGCTTGTCCGGGTCGATGGGCCGGGTCGGTGCCGCAGGCGACAACGCGGCGATGGAGAGCTTCTTCGCGTTGCTGCAGAACAATGTTCTCGACCGGCGCACCTGGGCCACCCGTGAGGAACTGCGGATCGCGATCGTGACCTGGATCGAGCGCACTCACCACCGCCGCCGACGCCAGGCTGCTCTCGGCAGGTTGACCCCGATCGAGTACGAAGTAATCATGTCCACGCCAGCCAGTCAGGCTGCGTGACTACCGCTGACCTGCCCTACTGGATGGGTTCCAGAGTTGGTGGCTAACTTGCAGCTTCTTCGAGAGGCTGTGCACTGTGCCCCGTGCGTACCCCGCCGAGTT
>NZ_JBHXCW010000408.1:0-3984 GCF_042725365.1 Lentzea sp. NPDC060358
CCCCCTTCGCGTTCACCGGGCCCGCTCGACCTCGACGCGCAGCGTCCGGACGCCGTTGAGGTGGCCCTCCGGGTGCTGTTCCGGCGTGCTGCCGGGCACGACCCGCAGCGACGAGTACCGCTCCAGCAGCAGCCGCGTCGCGACCCGCGTCTCCAGCCTGGCCAGCGGCGCGCCGAGGCAGAAGTGCACGCCGCGGCCGAAGGACAGGTGGGGGTTGGGGTCGCGGTCCGGCACGCACCGGTCCGGGCCGGCGAAGACCCGCTCGTCGTGGTTGGCCGACTCGAGCGACAGGTACACCAGGCTGCCCTCGGGCACGGTGACCCCGCCGTAGTCGATGTCGGTCGTCGCGAGCCGCGGCACCGCCCTGATCGGGGTGCGGTAGCGCATGACCTCCTCGACGGCCGTGGGGATCAGCGAGTGGTCGGCGCGCAGCGCGTCCTGCAGTTCGGGCAGCTCGTCGAGGCCCAGCACCGTGTTGGCGATGACCAGCGACGACGTGATGTGCCCCGCCAGCAGCAGGAACGTGGCGAACCCGGTGATCTCCGCGTCGCCGAGGGTGTCGTCGCCCTCCTGCGTGGTGGTCAGCGCGGAGATCAGGTCCTCGCGCGGGTGCCGCCGGCGCTCCTGCGTCAGGTCGGCCAGGTACGCGTGGAACGTGCGCATGTTGGCCGCCGACGCGGCCATCCGCTCCTCGTCGGAGGGGTCGAACACGCCCTGCTCGAACAGGGTGTCCGCCCACACCGCGAACTGCTCGCGGTCGGCCACCGGAACACCGAGCAGCTCGGCGATCACGATCATCGGCAGCGGGTGGGCGAGTGCGCCGACCAGCTCGACCTCGTCCTGGCCGGCGACCCGGTCGAGCAGGTCGGCGGTGATGGCGGCGATCCGCCCCTCCAGCCGCGCGATGACCCGCGGCGCGAACTCGCGGCTCACCAGGCTCCGCAGCCGCCGGTGTCGCGGCGGGTCCATCGCGCCGATGTGCCCGTCGAGCACGGGCGGCGCGTCCGGGAACACCGGGCTGACGTCCGAGGCCAACCGGCCGTAGTCGCTGAGCGCGGCGTCCACGTCCGCGTACCGCAGCAGGTGCCAGATGCCGGTCTGCGGGTCCTGCCACACCGGCGCGTCGTCGCGCAGGGCGCGCAACCGCCGCAGCTCCTCCGCGCCGGCCCGCGTGCTGGACTGGGTCATGCGGTTCCTCCTGGTTCGCGGCTCCCGGTCACCGGTGCTACGCCTCCGGTCGCCGGGCCACGAGCAGCAGGCAGCCCAGCTCCTCGGACGCCGCCAGCTCGTCGGGGAACGCCATCAGCCGGGCCTGCTCCTCCTCGGGCAGGCGGGCGATGATCTCGTCGGGCACCAGGCCGCGGTCGTCCTCGCGCAGCTTGTCGGCCACGAGCCGCAGGGTCTTGCGCAGCACGGTCTCGGTGACGTCGGTCAGCTCGACCAGCTCGAGGCCCGCGTCGGCCAGCAGCGCCGGGTAGTCGTCGAGCTGGACGGGGTCGCTCATCATCCAGATGTCGACCATCTGCGCCATCAGCGACGGCGAGCCCTCGGGCGCGGGGTTGCGCTGGAACATGTCGGTGAGCACCAGGTGGCCACCGGGCTTGAGCACCTCGCGGATGGACGCAAGCGCCTTCGCGCGGTCCATGTGGATGATCGACTCGAGCGCGAACGCGGCGTCGAACGAGGCCGGTTCGAACGGCATGGCCATCGCGTCGGCGTGCCGGAAGGCGACGCGGTTGGACACGTTGTTCGCGGCCGCGTGCTCGGTGGCCCGCTTGACCTGCTCCTGGCTGATCGTGATGCCGGTGACGCGCGTCCCGGTGGTCTGGGCGACCCGGACGGCGGGCGTGCCGATGCCGCAGCCGACGTCGAGGACCGACTGGCCCGCCGTGACGGCGAGCTTCTCCGCCACGAGGTCGGTCAGCCGCGTCGCGGCGATCTCGACCGGGGTGTCGTCGGCGGGGTCCGGCCAGTAACCGAAGTGCAGCACCTCGGCGTCGGTGAGCTTGTCGTAGAGGAGTCCGACCTGTTCTGGGATTGGTGCGCGCACTGAGGACACGGCCGGTGTTCCTTCCGGAGTAGCTGCCTTTGATTTGTCTCGCGGCACGGACTCGACCACATTCGAGGGCGGACGCGGAAGTACTTTTCGGCTGCGATTGCCCGCTGGTCGGGGGCAGTAGTGGTCGGCTAGGGGATTCTAGGGGAGAACGCCGTCGCAGATCATCTGCCCGCGCGAACTCCGGGATTTGCGGCATCGGTGTTCCGGTCGTTCGACTAGGGGTTGTCGCGGTCCGGTTCGCGCAATAGCGTCGCGGAGGCGGTGACCGCAGCCTCTTTGTCGCGGTGCCGGAAATTGCGGATGACGCGTTTTCGAGCGCGCCCGCCGGGAGTCGGCGAGTTCCCTTGGAGTGGCACAGTGAGTCGTGAAGAGAAGGTCGTCGAATACCTGAAGCAGGTCACCGCCGACCTCCAGCGCACGCGCCGCCGGGTGCGCGACCTCGAGGAGGGGGTGCGGGAGCCGGTCGCGATCGTCGGCATGGCCTGCCGCTTCCCCGGCGGCGTGCGGACTCCCGAGGAGCTGTGGGAGCTGCTGGCCTCGAACGGCGACGCGGTGTCGGAGTTCCCCGCGGACCGCGGCTGGGACCTCGACGGCCTCTACGACCCCGACCCGGACCGGTCCGGCACCTCCTACGTGCGCCAGGGCGCGTTCCTCGACGGCGCCGCCGAGTTCGACGCCGGGTTCTTCGGCATCTCCCCGCGCGAGGCGACGGCGATGGACCCGCAGCAGCGCCTCCTGCTCGAGACCTCGTGGGAGGTCCTCGAACGCGCGGGCATCGACCCGGCCTCGGTGCGCGGCAGCCGCACCGGCGTCTTCGTCGGCAGCAACAGCCAGGACTACGCCTCGATCGCCACCGCCGCCGGCGACCTGGAGGGCTACGTCGGCACCGGCACCGCGGCGAGCGTCGTGTCCGGCCGGATCTCGTACTTCCTGGGGCTGGAGGGGCCCGCGGTCACGGTGGACACGGCGTGTTCGTCGTCGCTGGTGTCGATGCACCTGGCGGCGCGGGCGCTGCGCGACGGCGACTGCAGCCTCGCCATCGCCGCCGGCGTGACCGTGATGACGACGCCCGGTGCGTTCCTGGAGTTCAGCCGCCAGCGCGGGCTCGCGCTCGACGGGCGCTGCAAGGCGTTCGCCGCGGCCGCCGACGGCACGGGCTGGGGCGAGGGCGTCGGCGTGCTGCTGCTGGAGCGGCTGTCGGACGCCCGCCGCAACGGCCACGAGGTGCTGGCGGTCCTGCGGGGCTCCGCGGTGAACCAGGACGGCACCAGCAGCGGTCTCACCGCGCCGAACGGCCCGTCGCAGCAACGGGTCATCCGTGACGCGTTGCGGTCGGCGGGCCTGGCACCGTCCGATGTGGACGCGGTGGAAGCGCATGGCACCGGTACGTCGCTGGGTGATCCGATCGAGGCGCAGGCGTTGATCGCCACCTACGGGCAGGACCGGGACCGGCCGTTGTGGCTGGGTTCGGTGAAGTCCAACATCGGGCACACGCAGGCTGCTGCTGGTGTGGCGGGTGTGATGAAGATGGTGCTGGCCATGCGCGCCGGGGTGCTGCCGCGCACCCTGCACGTGGACGAGCCGACGCCCGAGGTGGAGTGGACGTCCGGCGCGGTGGAACTGCTGACGGAGTCACGGGTGTGGGAGGCGCACGGGCGCCCGCGTCGTGCCGGGGTGTCGTCGTTCGGGATGAGCGGCACGAACGCCCACGTGATCCTGGAGGAGTCCGAGCTCGCCGAGGAACCGGCGCCCGGTGACCCCGGCGCCGTCGTGCCGTGGGCGTTGTCGGCGCGGTCCCCGGAGGCGCTGCGGGACCTGGCGGAGAACCTCGCCGACCACGTCGGCGCCGAGTTCGACCTCCTGCCGGTGGACGTGGCGTCGTCGTTGGTGGAGTCGCGGTCGGTGTTCGGGTGTCGGGCTGTGGT
>NZ_JBHXCW010000409.1:0-3888 GCF_042725365.1 Lentzea sp. NPDC060358
AAGCAGCTCGGCCTCGACCAACCGATCGTCGTCCAGTACTTCAAGTTCCTCGGTCGCGCGGCGACCGGGGACTTCGGCGTCTCCACGGGTGTTCAGCCCGGTGACTCGGCGCTCGACATCTTCCTGCAGAGGTTCCCGGCGACGCTCGAGCTGAGCTTCTTCGCGATCCTCATCGCGATCGCGATCGGCGTCCCGCTCGGGTACCTCGCCGCGAAGCGCCGCGGCGGCTGGTTCGACAACCTCAGCGTCGTCGGCTCGCTCATCGGTGTCGCCGTTCCGGTGTTCTTCCTGGCCTACGTGCTCAAGGGCGTCGCGTCGTCCTCGCTCGGACTGCCGTCCAGCGGTCGTCAGGACGCCATCGACGCCACGCGCGTCACCGGGTTCTTCACCCTCGACGGCATCATCACCGGCGAGTGGGACGCGACCTTCAACGCGCTGGAACACCTGGTCCTGCCCGCGATCGCGCTGGCCACGATCCCGTTCGCGGTGATCTTCCGGATCACCCGCGCGGCCGTCCTCGACGTGCTCGACGAGGACTTCGTGCGCACCGCCGAGTCGAAGGGCCTCACCGCCCCGGTGATCCGCCGCCGCCACGTGCTGCGCAACGCGATGCTGCCGGTCGTCACGACGATCGGTCTGCAGACGGGCGCACTGCTCTCCGGCGCGGTGCTCACCGAGAAGGTGTTCTCGTTCGCCGGTGTCGGCGAGGCGCTCGCCATCGGGTTCGAACGGCGCGACTACCCGGTGCTGCTGTTGCTGATCATCATGGCGACCATCGTCTACGTCGTGGTCAACCTGCTGGTCGACCTGTCGTACGCGCTCATCGACCCGCGCATCAGGACGAGGTGAGCGACGTGGTTCTCGGACTTTCCGCGAAGAAGGAAAAGATCGACGCGACCGCCGGCGTCTCGCTCGCGGCGAGCGCGTGGAAGCGGCTGCGGCGCAGCCCGGTGTTCCTCACCGGCGCGGTGATCATCGGCATCTTCATCCTGATCTCGCTGCTCTCCCCGTGGCTCGCCCCGCACGACCCGGCGAACCCGATGCTGATCGACCAGGTCGTGAAGGCGCGCAACGAGATCCCGCAGTCGCAGCCCGGTCACCCGCTCGGCGGCGACCTCCAGGGCCGCGACTTCCTGTCGCGTCTGCTGGTCGGCTCGCAGCAGACGCTGATCGTGGGTGTCGGCGCGACGCTGATCGGTCTCACGGGCGGCCTGATCCTGGGCACGCTCGCGGGCGCGCTCGGCGGCTGGGTCGACTCGGTCGTCATGCGCATCGTCGACGTCATGCTCTCGCTGCCGTCGCTGCTGCTCGCGTTCTCGATCGCGGCCATGTTCGCCCGGCCCAGCCAGTTCACGGTGATCCTCGCGGTCTCGATCGTGCAGATCCCGGTGTTCGCGCGGTTGCTCAGGGGCTCGATGCTCGCGCAACGGCACAGCGACCACGTGCTGGCGGCGACCGCGCTCGGCGTGAAGAAGGGCGCGATCGTGTTCCGGCACATGCTGCCGAACTCGCTCGGCCCGGTGATCGTCCAGTCCACGCTGGTGCTGGCCACCGCGATCATCGAGGCGGCGGCGCTGTCGTTCCTCGGTCTCGGCAACCCGGACGACCGGGTGCCGGAGTGGGGTCAGATGCTCGGCGACGTGCAGAAGGTGTTCGACACCCACCCGCACCTCGCCGCGTGGCCCGCGATCTGCATCATCATCGTCGCGCTCGGCTTCACGCTCATGGGCGAGACCCTGCGCGAAGCCCTCGACCCGAAGAACAGGCGGTGAGTCGTCGTGGCACTGCTCGAAGTTCGTGACCTCTCCGTCGTGTTCCAGCGCCGGGGCGAGGAACCGTTCCACGCGGTCGATGGCGTCAGCTTCGACGTCGAGCCCGGCCAGACGGTCGGCCTCGTCGGCGAGTCCGGCTGCGGCAAGTCGGTCACCTCGCTCGCGATCATGGGCCTGCTGCCCAAGCGCGGCGCGAAGATCACCGGCACCGTGTCCTACGACGGCACGGACCTGCTCAAGCTGTCGGACAAGGAGATGCGCGACCGCCGCGGCCGCGATCTCGGCATGGTCTTCCAGGACCCGCTGTCCTCGCTCAACCCCGTCGTCCCGATCGGCCTGCAGGTCACCGAGGTGCTCGAACGGCACCGCGGCATGCCCCGCAAGGAAGCGATGATCGAGGCGAAGGACCTGCTCGACAAGGTCGGCATCCCCGACCCGAACCGGCGGCTGAACGAGTACCCGCACCAGCTCTCCGGCGGAATGCGGCAGCGCGCGCTCATCGCGATCGCGCTGGCGTGCCGGCCGAAGCTGCTGATCGCGGACGAGCCGACGACGGCGCTGGACGTGACCATCCAGGCCCAGATCCTCACGCTGATGAAGGAACTGGTGCAGGACCTCGGCACCGCGCTCGTGATGATCACCCACGACCTGGGTGTCGTCGCGGGCCTGTGCGACGAGGTCAACGTGCTGTACGGCGGCAAGGTCGTAGAGAAGGCGTTGCGGCACAAGCTCTTCGCCGAGCCGCGCCACCCGTACACGCACGGCCTGCTCGCGTCCATCCCGCGGCTCGACGCCCCGCGCGGCGAGAAGCTGACGCCGATCAAGGGGTCCGTCGCGGACAACATCCCGTGGACGAGCGCCTGCGCGTTCGCGCCGCGGTGCCCGAACGCGCTGGACGTCTGCCGCACGGAGACGCCGGCCGAGGAAGACCAGCTGGGCCGCCTGCTCCGCTGCCACAACCCGGTGGTGCCGGGAACTCCCGCCGCCGAGGAGGTGCCGGTATGAGCGAGACCCTGGTGTCCGTCCAGGACATGAAGGTGCACTTCCCGATCAAGCGGGGCGTGTTCTTCGACCGCACCGTCGGCCACGTCTACGCGGTCGACGGCGTCGACCTCGAGATCAAGCGCGGCGAGACCTACGGGCTGGTCGGCGAGTCGGGCTGCGGCAAGTCCACCCTCGGGCGGGCGATGCTGCGGCTCAACGAGCCGACCGACGGCAAGATGATCTTCGACGGGCAGGACTTCTCGGCCCTGCAGGGCGAGGAGCTGCGCAAGATGCGGCGCCGGATCCAGATGGTGTTCCAGGACCCGCTGTCGTCGCTCGACCCGCGCCAGTCCGTCGAGTCGATCCTGGTCGAGGGCCTGCGGGCGCACGACCTCGACAAGGGCAAGGAGGAGACCAGCAAGCGCTTGCGCGAGCTGCTCTCCGCCGTGGGCCTGCCGACGTCGGCGCTGCGCAAGTACCCGCACGAGTTCTCGGGCGGTCAGCGCCAGCGCATCGGCATCGCCCGCGCACTGGCGCTGAACCCGGACCTGATCGTCGCCGACGAACCGGTGTCCGCGCTCGACGTGTCGGTGCAGGCCCAGGTCGTGAACCTGCTCGAGGAGCTCCAGGAGCAGTTCGGCCTGACCTACCTGGTGATCGCCCACGACCTCGCGGTCGTGAAGCACATCTCCGACCGGGTCGGCGTGATGTACCTCGGCGGCCTGGTCGAGGAGGCCACCTCCGAGGACCTCTACGCCGAGCCGCTGCACCCGTACACGCGGGCGCTGCTGTCGGCGATCCCGGTGCCCGACCCCGAGGTCGAGGACCGGCGCGAGCGGATCCTGCTCGCGGGTGACCTCCCGTCGCCCGCGAACCCGCCCACCGGCTGCCGGTTCCACACCCGGTGCCCGTGGCGGCAGGCGACCAAGTGCGACACGGACCGTCCCGTGCTGCGGGAGCTCAAGCCGGGCCACAAGGTGGCGTGCCACTGGGCCGAGCAGATCCAGTCCGGCGAGATCGGGCCGCACGAGGTGAAGCCGATCCTGATCGAGGAGGGCGACGGCCTGTCGCCCGACGTCCCGCTGGTGGGACCGGCCTCGGTGACCGAGGCGCTGAACCCGTAGAGCTGTCT
>NZ_JBHXCW010000410.1:0-3872 GCF_042725365.1 Lentzea sp. NPDC060358
GCCGGGACCATCGCCGTGCTCGTGTACGCGAGCGCGGTCGTGCTGAATTTCATCGGAAGCAGGTGACCGGATCACCTACCAGGTCGGCTCCTGTCGCGAGCGGGAGCCGGCCGCCTCCGTGATGTCGATGGTAGGGACAGCGTTCTGCACACCCGCAATGTGTCGCCCGATCAGGGCAACCAGACCGTCAGTCCAGCGACGTCACGAACTTCGACACCGCGTCCGGGTGCAGCTTCTGCGCCATCCGCCCCGCCGGGGCCAGCGACCCGAGCCGGTACAGCGGCCGGTCCGCCGCCGCCAGCCCCTGGGCCTCCGCCCGCAACTGGGCCACCAGCAGTTCCGAGAACACCAGCCCGGGCGTGTCCCCGCGGGTGGCCAGGGCGTCGGCGAGCCGGCGGAGCTGGTAGATGCCCAGCTCGCGGCCGCCGGTGCCCGCGTACATCGACAGGGCGACGTTGATGCCCTTCTTGCCGCCGCGCACGAACAGGCCGACGGTCCGCGCGCCGCGCAGGTCCGTGACCAGCAGGTCCAGGCCGTCGGCCGAGGCCAGGTCGACCTTGCGGACGCCGTAGGCCTTCACGTGGACGGTCGTGCCCTCGAGCCACACCGTGCGGCGCGCCTCGGAGATCGCCAGCAGGATCACGGGCACCGCCACGATCGCCCCGGCGATCACGCCCGGCCAGCGGCCGCCGATGAGGCCCACGATCGCGCCGAAGGCGAGGGCGACCATGATGCCGCCGATCGCCACCATGCGGGCGCGCTTGCGGACCGTGTCCTTGTCCAGCAGGTCCAGGACCAGCCTGTCGGCAGGCTTGGCGGCGGGCTTGTCGTCTGGGCTCACCTGGTCTCCGTCACGTCCGATGCCAGCGCTTCGACCCCGCCCGGCACGACGGTCGCGATGTCCGGGGGCGTCAGCGTCGACCGGACCGCGGCGACCACGTCGGCCAGCGGCACCGAGACCTGCTCGCCCGTGGCGAGGGTCTTCAGGCCGATCACGCCGGACTCCAGGTCGCGTTCGCCGAGCACCAGCGCGAGCCGGGCGCCCGACTTGTCGGCGGCCTTGAAGCCCGCCTTCATCGACCGGCCGCCGTACACGAGGTCCGTCCGCACGCCCGCGGCGCGCAGCTCGCCGGCGATCGCCACCAGCCGGGACCGCGCGGCCTCGCCCAGCGGCACGCCGATCACGTCGACGCGCGAGAACGCCGGCAGCACGCCCTCGGCCTGAGCCGCGAGCAGTGCGCGGTCGACGCCGAGGCCGAAGCCGACGCCGGACAGCGACTGGCCGCCGAGCTGTTCCATCAGGCCGTCGTAGCGGCCGCCGCCGCCGATGCCGGACTGGGCGCCGAGGCCGTCGTGCACGAACTCGAACGTCGTCTTCGTGTAGTAGTCGAGGCCGCGGACCATGCGCGGGTTCTCGACGAACTTCACGCCCAGCTCGGTCAGGTAGCCCTTCACGAGCTCGTAGTGCGTGCGGCAGTCGTCGCACAGGTGGTCCACCATCAGCGGCGCTTCGGCGACGAGCGCGCGCACCTCGGGGCGCTTGTCGTCCAGCACGCGCAACGGGTTCAGCTCGGCGCGCTGCCGGGTCGCCTCGTCCAGCGGCAGCCCGCTCAGGAACTCCTGCAGCAGCGCCCGGTACGCGGGACGGCAGGCCGCGTCGCCCAGCGAGGTGAGCTCCAGCCGGTAGCCGGTGAGGCCGAGCGCGCGGAAGCCCGCGTCGCCGACGGCGATCACCTCGGCGTCGAGCGCCGGGTCGTCGACGCCGATCGCCTCGATGCCCACCTGGTGGAACTGGCGGTACCGGCCGGCCTGCGGGGCCTCGGCGCGGAAGAACTGGCCCGCGTAGTAGAGCTTCGCGGGCAACGAGCCGCGGTCGAGGCTGTGCTCGATCACGGCCCGCATCACGCCCGCGGTGCCCTCCGGGCGCAGCGTGATGGACCGCTCGCCGCGGTCCAGGAACGTGTACATCTCCTTCGTCACGACGTCGGTCGACTCGCCGACGCCGCGCGAGAACAGCGCCGTGTCCTCGAAGACCGGCAGCTCGACGTAGCCGTAGCCCGCGAGTTCGGCGGCACGGCTCAGGGTCGACCGGACGTGGACGAAAGCGGCGGACGTCGGCGGGATGTAGTCGGGAACGCCTTTGGGTGCGGAAAACACGTCTCTCAGAGTCCTCGGTGCGGGGCGGCCGGAGCGTCGTCCTGCAACTGGAGCAGGTAGGGGTTCGACGCGCGCTCGCGGCCAATGGTCGTCGTCGGGCCGTGGCCTGGCAGCACCACCGTGTCGTCGGGCAAGGTCAGCACCTTGTCCTGCAGGGACGACAGCATCGCGGAGTGGTCACCGCCGGGCAGGTCGGTGCGTCCGATGGAACCGGCGAAGAGCGTGTCACCCGAGATCACCAGGCGACCGCCTTCCTGCGCGCCGGAGCGGAACATCACCGACCCGCCGGTATGGCCCGGCGTGTGGTCGACGGTGATCCGCAGCCCCGCGAGGTCGAGCTCGAGGCCGTCGGTCAGCGACCGGACCTCGGACGGCTCGCGCATCTCCAGGTTGCCGCCGAAGAACGCGGCGGACTCGCGGCTGACGCCCTTCAACGGGTCGGAGAGCATCTCCACGTCGTCCGGGTGGATGTACGCGGGGACGTCGTTGCCGTCGCAGACGGGCGTGACGGAGAACGTGTGGTCGAAGTGCCCGTGCGTGAGCAGCACGGCGACCGGCGCGAGGCGGTGCTCGCGCAGCGCCTGTTCGATCGGTTCGACCGCGTCCTGACCGGGGTCGACGATCACGCAGGGCTCGCCGGCGCCGGCCGCCAGGACGAAGCAGTTCGCCTGGAGCGCGCCAGTCGGGAACCCGATCACGAGCACGAAAATGACCTCCCTGTTCAAGGACAGCCTAACCACCACACAAAGCTCATATGCCCAGGCCCTAGACTGCCGAGCCGACCGCCCTATTCGCATGAGTCCCTGGGGAGGGAGCACGTGCCCACCAACGAGCAGCGACGCGCCAACGCCAAGCGCAAGCTTGAGCGTCAGATGGTGTACCGCCACGCGCGGGCCAAGAAGCGTCGCATCATCGCCGTCGTGTCGACGGTCGTCGTTGTTGCGCTCGTCGGAGGTGGTGTCTGGTTCCTCGCGACTCACGACTTCGGCAACGGCGACGCCGCCGCGTCGGAGACTCCTCCGCAGGAGGCGGTCGACAAGGCGGAGAACATCCCCACCGAGCTGCACCAGATCCCGAAGCGCCCGCAGGCGTTGCCGGAGAAGGTGAACTGTGAATACACGAAGGGCCAGGAGCCGGCGGCCAAGGAGAACACCCCGCCCGCGAACGGCGAGCAGCCCGCCACCGGCACGGTCGGCGTCACGCTCGGCACCTCGATCGGCGACCTGAAGCTCACGCTGGACCGCTCGCTCGCGCCGTGCTCGGTGAACAACTTCGTCAGCCTCGCGAAGCAGAAGTACTTCGACAACACGACCTGCCACCGCCTCACCGTGACCGGTATCCAGGTCCTGCAGTGCGGCGACCCCGGCGGCAACGGCATGGGCGGCCCCGGCTACTCGTTCAAGGACGAGGTCTACCCGGAGCTGACCTACGGCCGCGGCGTGCTGGCCATGGCGAACTCGGGCCCGGACACCAACGGCTCGCAGTTCTTCATCGTCTACGGCGACGCCTCGCAGCTGCAGGCGAAGTACAACGTGTTCGGCACGGTCGACCAGGAGTCGCTGAAGAAGGTCGACGAGGTCGCGAAGACCGGCACGATCTCGCAGTCGCCCGGCCAGGGCGACGGCAAGCCGAAGACCCCGGTCGACATCAAGTCGGCGTTGGTCGCGAACTAACTCTTCACAGTCTGCGACGGCCCCCGGGACGCGGTCCCGGGG
>NZ_JBHXCW010000411.1:0-3846 GCF_042725365.1 Lentzea sp. NPDC060358
CCCCGCATTCTTTTCCGCTGCGAGGGCAGGCTGCGCCGAATGGCGGAAGAGCCTTCCGATGTGCGAGGGTGAGATCATGGCCGCCACCTCGCGCTTCCCGCTGCTCTCCTGGACGACCATCGCTCCCCTGCTCGGCGTGATCCTGCTCGCCGTGACCTGGGGGCGGGACATCGGTGGCGTGCTCGTCGCGCTCGTGGCACTGGTGCTCGCGGCGACCGTGCTGGCCGCGGTCCACCACGCCGAGGTCGTGGCGCTGCGGGTGGGGGAGCCGTTCGGGTCGCTGGTCCTCGCGGTCGCGGTGACGGTCATCGAGGTGGCCCTGATCGTCACGCTGATGGTGTCCGGCGGGCCCGAGGCGTCCTCGCTGGCGCGCGACACCGTGTTCGCGGCGGTCATGATCACCACGAACGGCATCGTCGGCGTCGCGCTCCTGCTCGGCGCGCTGAAGCACGGCACCACCCTCTTCAACGCCGAGGGCAGCGGCGGCGCGCTCGCCACCGTGATCACGCTCGCCACGCTCACGCTCGTGCTGCCGACGTTCACCACCTCCACGCCCGGCCCCGAGTTCTCCGGCCCGCAGCTCGTCTTCGCGGCGCTGGCGTCCCTGGCCCTGTACGCGATGTTCGTGTTCACGCAGACCGTCCGGCACCGCGACTTCTTCCTGCCGGTCGACGCGGACGGCGTGATCGAGCCCGACGAGCACGCGGAGGCGCCGTCCGGCAAGGCCGCGCTCATGTCCCTCGGCTTCCTCGTCGTCGCGCTCGTCGCCGTGGTCGGCCTCGCGAAGATCGAGTCGCCCGCGATCGAGGCGGGTGTGCGCGCTGCCGGCTTCCCGCAGTCGTTCGTCGGCGTCGTGATCGCCCTGCTGGTGCTGCTGCCCGAGACGATCGCCGCGGCGCGGGCGGCGTTGCGCGACCGCATCCAGACGAGCCTCAACCTCGGCTACGGCTCGGCGATCGCGAGCATCGGCCTCACCATCCCGACCATCGCGCTGGCCACCATCTGGCTCGACGGCCCGCTGATGCTCGGCCTCGGCTCGACGCAGATGATCCTGCTCCTGCTGACGGTCCTGGTCAGCGTCCTCACCGTCGTGCCGGGCCGCGCGACCCGCCTTCAGGGCGGCGTCCACCTGGTGCTGCTGGCGGCGTTCCTGTTCCTGGCCGTCAACCCGTAGGCCGCTCTGGGATGATCGGCCCATGAGGTGCGTGGTGCTGGACGACTACCAGGGCGTGGCGCTCGCGAACGCCGACTGGTCGGGCCTCGACGTGACGGTGCTGCGCGACCACCTGGACGACCCGGCACCCGCGCTGGCCGAGGCGGAGTGCGTCGTGGTCATGCGCGAACGCACCCCGTTCCCGGCGGCCCTGCTCGCCCGGCTGCCGAACCTGAGGCTGCTCGTCACCACCGGCATGCGCAACGCCTCCATCGACCTCGCCGCCGCCCGCGAGCGCGGCGTCGTGGTGTGCGGCACCGGCAGCGCGAAGACCCCGCCGGCCGAGCTGACGTGGGCGTTGATCCTCGGTCTCGCCCGCCACCTCGCCGCCGAGAACGCGGCGTTCCACGCGGGCGGCCCCTGGCAGAGCACGGTCGGCGTCGACCTGGCCGGGGCCACGCTGGGCCTGCTCGGCTTCGGCAAGCTCGGCACCGCCGTGGGCCGGATCGGCAGGGCGTTCGGCATGGACGTCGTGGCGTGGAGCCCGGACCTGACCGCGGACCGCGTCGAGCCCGAGGGCGTGCGGCTCGCCGACGGCCTGCACGACCTGTTGCGGCAGAGCGACTTCGCGTCGATCCACCTCGTGCTCGGCGACCGGACGCGCGGCCTGGTCGACGCCGCCGCGCTGGCCTGCCTGCAGTCGTCGGCGTTCCTGGTCAACACCTCCCGCGCGGGCATCGTCGACGGCGCGGCGCTGCTCGAAGTGTTGCGGGAGAAGCGGATCGCGGGTGCGGGGCTCGACGTGTTCGAGGTGGAGCCGCTGCCGCTGACCGACGAGCTGCGCGCGCTGCCGAACGTGCTCGCCACCCCGCACCTCGGCTACGTGACGCGGTCGAACTACCGCACCTACTTCCGCGAGGCCGTGGAGGACATCCGCGCGTTCGCCGCGGGAAAGCCGATCCGGCAGCTCTAGCGACCCCGCGGGGTTCGTGGCCAGCACACTGGCGCCGCGTTCCCTACCGATAGTAGGTTCAGGTCCATGACGCCCGACGCCTCCGCGCACATCGAGGTCGCCGCCACCCCGCAACGGGTCTTCGACCTGGTCAGCGACCTGCGCGGACTGAGCGGCGTCGCCGAGGAGTACGCGGGCGGCCGCTGGCTCGGCGGCGGGGGCCCGCGGGTCGGTGCCCGCTTCCGCGGCGTCAACCGGCGCGGCTGGCGCCGGTGGCCGACGACCGCGACCGTCACCGACTGCGACCCGGCCAGGTTCGCGTTCGAGGTGAAGTCGCTGGGCCTCGCCGTCTCGCGTTGGCAGTACGACATCGAACCGGTCGACGGCGGCTGCCGCGTCACCGAGTCGACCTGGGACCGCAGGCCCGCCTGGTACCGCCCGCTCACCGTGCTCGCGACCGGGGTGACCGACCGGGCGGTGACCAACCAGCGCAACATCGAGGCGACGCTGCGGCGGTTGAAGAGCGCCGCCGAATCCGCCTGACCACGGCTGCCGCACACGGCCGGCCGTTCCTCGAACCCGCCCGGCGAATTGCGGCAATGAAGTGGCGCGGCAATCCGCAAGGGCGATGCCGTCGAAACGGCAGGCGTGAGCACGCCGGAACCCCAATGGCCCTTCTGGGCCGGAAAACCACTGTTCAAAGCCATGTGGAACCGTTCCCACCCAACCTTAAACCAATTTAAAAGCAGAAACTTTCGAGTCTCGCCTGAACCCGCTCCGTGACCTCCCCGTAGTCATCGGTACAACACCGGACGGACCACCCCGAGGAGACACGGAATGGGCGCTCGACACCGCAAGCCCGTCATGATCGGCGCGGGCGCCATGCTCGCGGTCGCCGCTGTCGCGGGCGGCATCTTCGCCTTCAGCAGCACGAACTCGAACGCGGCCGAGGACTGCGGCGGCCTGGACACCGCCCTGCAGAACAACCTCACCTTCATCGCGGGCCAGCAGGCCAGCCCGGACGCCCAGTCCGACGCCCGCATCGCCAACCGCCAGGCGGTGGTGAACCTCATCAACCAGCGCCGTGCGGCGGCGGGGTGCGGCGGCAACGTCCAGGCGCAGCCGCAGAAGGGCGAGGCGGCGACGTCCGGGGAGGACTGCGGCGGCCTCGACAAGGCGCTGCAGAACAACCTGACGTTCATCGCGGGGCAGAAGGCCAGCCCGGACTCGCAGTCCGAGGCCCGCATCGCGAACCGCCAGGCCGTGGTCGACCTCATCCAGCAGCGGCGCAAGGCGGCGGGCTGCGCGGGTGACGGCGGCGCGGCCAACGCGGGCAACGGCAACCAGGGCAACGGCAACCAGGGCAACGCGGGCAACGCCACCCCGCCCGCCGCGCAGCAGCCCACCGCCCAGCAGCCCGCCCCCGGGCAGGGCGACGGCGGCGCCACCGGCCAGCAGGTCTGCGCCGGCTCGACCGTCACGCTGTCCGGCGAGGGCGGCGCGCCCGCCGCGTCGAGCGGCGAGTTCCCGATCGGCACCACGCTGAAGGTCACGAACCTCGACAACAACAAGTCGACCACCGTGAAGGTGGCCTCGGTGTCCGGCAGCTGCGCGCTGCTGAACAACGCGGCGTTCGAGCAGGTGCGCGAGCCCGGCAAGTTCCTGATCCGCCGGGCGCGGATCGAGAAGATCGGCTGATCGACCGTCCACAACGGACGGCCACTCCCGCACGGCGCGGGGG
>NZ_JBHXCW010000412.1:0-2096 GCF_042725365.1 Lentzea sp. NPDC060358
GGCTCTTCACGCTGGGCGTGCTGCCACCGGGCTTGGTCGAACCACCGGGCGTGGTCGCGCCGGGGCCGTTGTAGCCGGGAGCCGTGGGGGTGAACGCGGCAGGGCTCTTCACGCTGGGCGTGCTGCCGCCAGGCTTGGTCGAGCCGCCCGGGGTCGTCGCGCCGGGGCCGTTGTAGCCCGGCGCGGTCGGGGTGAACGACGCGGGAGCCTTGGGGCCACCGCCGCCGGGCGTGGCACCGGGCTTGCCGCCGGCCGCGCCGGGAGTCGTCCCGCCGGGACCGGTGTAGCCGGGAGCGGACGGGGTGAACGCCGCGGGCGCCTTCGGGCCGCCGGGCGTGGCACCGGTGCCGCCCTTGATGTTGGGCGTCGCGCCGACGGACGGGCCGCCGGGGACGTTGCCGCCGGTCGGGGTGAAGCTGGCGGGACCGCCCTTGACGTTCGGCGTCGCGCCGACGGAGGCGCCACCGGGGACGGTGCCACCGGTGGGGGTGAAGCTGGCGGGGCCGCCCTTGACGTTGGGGGTCGCGCCGACGGACGGGCCGCCGGGCACGTTGCCGCCGGTGGGGGTGAAGCTCGCGGGACCGCCCTTGATGGCGTTCGGACCGCTCGCCTTCGGGCCACCCGCGGTGGTGTTGCCCTTGGTGTCGACGCCACCGCCCTTGATCGAGTTGGGCCCCGCGACAGCGGCCCCGCCCGGCGTCTTGTTGCCCGCCGTGGTGTTGGCGGCGCCGTTGATCGAGTTCGGGCCCTGGTAGTTCGGCCCGGTCGGCGTCTTGTTGCCGGCGGTGGTGTTCGCGCTGCCGGGTGGCGGCTTGGCGTTGGTGGACGTGTCGAACGACTGGAAGTTCTTCTGCTGGTTCGCTTCCGTGTTGTTGAACGTCTGCTGCGTGGCCTTGAGCTTGTCCTGGACGTCCGTGAACGCCTTGGCGCCCTTGTCCGCCTGCTGGACGGCGTTGTCGTTGGACGAGTTCAGCGCCGGCACCGCGAACAACCCGATGGGGCCGAGCGCGTTGCCGCTGAAGTTCAGGCCGCGCAGGCCGCTCGAGATGCCCGTCAGCCGGGACCCCAGGTCACCCGCCTTGTTCTGCAACCCCTGCATCGAGGAGTCGCTGACGGAGAAACCGCTGTTGCCGGTGGGACCGCCACCGCCGGTACCCGTGCTGGGTGGTGGCGTGGACCCCGGGTTCACCGAAGGATTCGGGTTCGGTGCCGGGTTGGGATTGACGTTCCCCTTGGCCATGAGCGGCGTTTCTCCAGTACTGCGTCAGAACGAGGCGGGATCGCAGGGGATCCCGGCTGTCGGCTGGACTTACTCTGTCGGCCGTGCGGGGCGTTCCCCGGCCACGGACTGGCGGAACGGCTGCGCCGCCCCGCCGCCGGCCTGGGCACCCGAGTCGAAGGCCGCGGTCGGGCTGAGCGACTCGCTCGCCATGAGCGGGTTCACGCTCTCGTAGACCGGCTGGGCTTCGATCCGCGAGTACTCACGCGGCTGGGTCGGCTCGAGGGCCTCGTACGCCTGCGACATCTGCGTGCGCGCCATCGGCTCGTAGCCCGCCGACATCGGCTGCAGCTGCTCGGACGACGGCGTCGAGTCGGCGTAGTACATCTCCCGGGCCTGCATCGGCTGCACGTCGTGGACCGGGGCCCCCGCCGTCATGCTGACACCGGACGTCATCGTCGAGTCCGTGGCCGCCACCGCCTGGTGGAACGGCTGGGCGGTCTGGGCCTCGACGCGTTCGAACGCCTGCATCTGGTGGACCGGCTGCATCGGCTCCGCGCGGTGCATGGGCTGCAGCGGCTGCATGGGCTCGGCCATGTGCGCGGCCTGCATGGGCTGCAACGGCTGCATCGGCTCGGCCATGCGTGCGGCCTGCATCGGCTGAAGCGGCTGCATGGGCTCGGCCATGTGAGCGGCCTGCATGGGCTGCAACGGCTGCATCGGCTCGGCCATGTGAGCGGCCTGCATCGGCTGAAGCGGCTGCATCGGCTCCGCCATGCGTGCGGCCTGCATCGGCTGAAGCGGCTGCATCGGCTCCGCCATGTGCGCGGCCTGCATCGGCTGAAGCGGCTGCATCGGCTCCGCCATGTGCGCGGCC
>NZ_JBHXCW010000412.1:2193-3666 GCF_042725365.1 Lentzea sp. NPDC060358
CGCGGCCTGCATCGGCTGAAGCGGCTGCATCGGCTCCGCCATGTGCGCGGCCTGCATCGGCTGAAGCGGCTGCATCGGCTCCGCCATGTGCGCGGCCCGCAGCGGCTGCACCGGCTCGGCGGCGATGCGCTGGGACATCTGCGCGGGCTCCAGCGGAGCGTCGGGCATGCGCATCGCCATGTGGGCCTGCGTCGGCTCGAGCGGCGCGTCGGCCATCCGCGCGGTGGCGAAGCCGGTCGGCTGGACAGGCGCGTCGGCCATCCGGGCCGTCGCGAAGCCGGTCGGCTGGACAGGCGCGTCGGCCATCCGCGCCGTGGCGAAGCCGGTCGGCTGGACGGGCGCGTCGGCCATCCGGGCCGTCGCGAAGCCCTCGGGCTGGACGGTGCCGACGCGGTTCTGCAGCGTCGCCTGGGCGGTGCTGGCGTCCGCCATCATCTTGGCGCCGGCGACGCTGGCCGTGGCGGTTCCCGTGCCGGTCGCGGCTCCGGTACCGGTGCCCTGGCCGCCGCCACTGCCGCCACGCGCGCCGTCGACCGCCTTGTCGACGTCGTTCTGGGCCTTGTAGCCCTCGTAGCCGATCTCGGCGACGTCGGCGCCGTTCTCGAAGCGCTGCCAGCCCTTGCTGATCTTCTTCATGATGTCGTCGACGTCGCCGATGCGCTTCATCTGACGGCCGAGGGCCGCCACGACGCGGGCGACGCGGGACGCGATGTTCACGCCCAGCGCGACGGCCTTGCCGACCGCGAAGCCGCAGAAGATCGGGATCGAGGCGCCGAAGGTCGGGATCATGGCGGCGGCCGCGAGGATGGCGCCACCGATCAGCGAACCGATCAGCTGGGCGATCAGGTCGCGGACGATGTCGCGCAGCACCGTGACCAGCATGCCCATGATCGCGACGATCTTGGCCTTGGTCTCGACGGCGCTCGCGAGCTCGTCGAGCTCCTGGTACATGCCGTCCATCGACGTCTTGAACCGCTCGGACGACTGACCGGTCCAGCCGTCGAACGTCGCGAGGCCGCTCTTGTGGTCCTGGGCGAGCTGGCGGAGCTCGACGGCCCGCGCCTTGTTCGCCTCGACGTTGGCCTGGATCTCCTCCGGGTTGCCCATCACCTGGTTCAGGGCGTCGCGCAGGAAGCTCACGTGCTCGATCAACCAGCCGACACCGGCGCCGATGATGCTGCCCAGGGGGTCGATCGCGAGCATCACCGTGGCCGAGGCCGCACCGATGGCGTTGAACGTGATGTCGAGGGCCTTCTCGGTCTCCGACTCCGCGTCCTTGCTGATGCCGTCGATGAGGCTGCCGTAGGCCTCGATGAACAGCGAGCCCTTGAGCTTGTTCTCCTCGGTGATGTTCATGCCGGGAGGAGACGCGATTGGAGTTTGTGGCGCTGTCATCGTTGTTCCTTACCAGGGCTGGTTGTCGTCGTCATCGTCGTCGGCGCCGCGGGGCCGCCCGCGCACCGGCGGCGGCTG
>NZ_JBHXCW010000413.1:0-3636 GCF_042725365.1 Lentzea sp. NPDC060358
GACCGGGCCGACGTGTCTCACGCGACCGGCAGCGACAGGTCGGCCTCCGCCGGAAACCCAGTACCCGCAACAGATGCCGCAACGACACCCAAACGGCCGATCGCCTCCCTGAGCACTTCGGGCGACTGCGTGTACGGCACTCGGAGCATCTGCTCGCAGCCCCCGTGCACCGCGAACCGCGGACCGGGCACGAGCCGCACCCCGTGGTTCTGCGCCATCACGGCGATCCGCGTGCTCACCGGCCCGTCGAGCGCGCACCACAGCCCGAGTCCGCCGGACGGGACCTCGAAGCTCCACTGTGGACAGTGTTCGCGCAGTGCCGCGACCGCCACGTCCCGCTGCGCCCGCGCCTCCTCGCGGCGTTGCCGCAGAACGCTTTCCGGCGACTCCAGCAGCGCGGCGACCACCAGCTGCTCGAACACCGGCGTGCCCAGGTCGATCGCCGCCCTCGTCGACAGCAACCGGTGCACGACGTCGGCCGATGCCCGGATCCACCCGATGCGCAGCCCGCCCCAGTGCGACTTGCTCGCAGACCCCAGCGTCACCACCGACTCGCCGCCGAACGCGGCCATCGGCAGCGGTGCCGGCGAGTCGTCCAGCGACAGCTCCACCAGGGTCTCGTCG
Source organism: Lentzea sp. NPDC060358 (assembly GCF_042725365.1). Classification (NCBI taxonomy): domain Bacteria; kingdom Bacillati; phylum Actinomycetota; class Actinomycetes; order Pseudonocardiales; family Pseudonocardiaceae; genus Lentzea; species Lentzea sp. NPDC060358. Next base: position 625 of record NZ_JBHXCW010000413.1, read on the forward strand.
ACGACCAGCGGGGTGCGGGCTTTGCGCAGCACGGCCGTGAGCGCCTCCCGCGACTGCGACGACATCCGCAGCCCGGTCGGGTTCTGGAAGTCGGGGATCAGGTAGGCGAGCCGGGGCCCGGCCTGCCGCAGCGCGGCCTCGAACCCGTCCACGTCCCAGCCGTCGGCCGACATCGGCACGGGCACCGGGATCGCGAACGCCGCCCGCACCGCCTCCAGCGCGTTGGGGTAGCTCGGCTGCTCCACCAGCACCCGGTCGCCGGGCCCGACGAAGAGCCGCAGCAACAGCGCCCACGCGTGCTGGGCGCCCGAGGTCACCACGATTTGGTCGGGCGAGGTCGGCAGGCCACGGGCCGCGTACCGGTCGGCGATCCGCTGCCGCAGCACCGGCAGTCCGCGCTCGTCGTACCCGTGCGACGCGAGCTGTTCCGGCATCCGGGCCATCGCGTCCTCCAGCGCGTGCCGCACGGACGGCAGTGCGGCAGGCGCGGCACGGGACAGGTCGATCAGCGTGTCGTCGGCGACGGTGATGCCCCCTCCCGCCCCGACCGGTCCGCTGATCCACGACCCGGCCCCGCGCCGCGACTGCACCACCCCCTCGGCGCGCAGCTGGTCGAACGCCGCGGTGATCGTGGTGCGGCTCACGGGCAGCACCTCGGTGAGCTCGCGCTCGGACGGCAACCGCGTCCCGACGGGCAGCCGGCCGTCCGCGACCAGCAGTTTCATCGCCGTGACGAGGTCGGCCGAACACTGCCGGGGAATCCCGCGACGCCACGACCCGAGCAGCTTCTCGAGCCGCGCACCCGAAATACGTCCACCTGGTGGGAGCATGAAGCCAATTATCCCGGATTGGCTATGGATTACCAGGCCAATCGAAGCGCAAGATGGCCACATGGCCACATCGACCTCACTCGACCAGGTCTCCGTCCGGGTTGCCCCCGCCCGCCGTCTCCCCCAGCTCCTCGCAGGTCTGTGGCTCTACGGCGCGAGCATGGCGATGCAGATCCGCGCGACCCTCGGCCTGAACCCGTGGGACGTGCTGCACGAGGGTCTCGAGAAGCGCACCGGCCTGAGCTTCGGTCTCATCACCGCGATCACCGGCGTGCTGGTGCTGCTGGTGTGGATCCCGCTGAAGCAGAAACCCGGCATCGGCACCATCGGCAACGTCGTGCTCGTCGCCGTCAGCGTCGACGTGTCCCTCGCGATCATGCCCGCGCCGGAAGGGCTGCTGCCGCGGATCGCGCTCATGACGGCCGGCATCGTGCTCAACGCCGTGGCGTTCGCCGCGTACGTCGGCTCCCGGCTCGGCGCAGGCCCGCGCGACGGCATGGTGACCGGCTTCTGCCGCCGCACGGGCGTGTCCCTGCGCCTGACCAGGACCGTGATCGAGCTGGTCGTGCTCGGCACCGGCTGGCTGCTCGGCGGCACGGTCGGCGTCGGCACGATCCTCTACGCGCTCGGCATCGGCCCGCTGTCGCAGCTCTTCCTGCCCGCGCTCACCTGGCGCGAGCGCTCGCGGCCCGCTTGCGGATCTCCCCGTACGTGACCCCTCGCTCGGTCAGCACCTCGGCCACGATCCCCCTGCCCTGCAGCAACGCCAGCACGACGTGCTCACTGCCCAGGTAGTTGTGGCCGAGGTCGCGCGCCTCGCGCAGCGACCTCTCCAGCGCCTTCTTGAAGTCCGCCTCCAGCGGCATCCCGAACCACCGCCTGCGCGGACCCGGCCGCAGCACACCGGCCCCGAGCGACTGCTCGACCGAGTCGATCACCTTCTCGACGTCGATCCCCAGGCCCCGCAACGCCTCCGCGTCGGCCTTGGTCAGCCCGCCCTTGCGCCGGTAGTCCCGGAACGCCGTCTCGAGCTCGCCGCGCGGCAGGTCGAACCCCGCCAGCACAGGCGCGTCGAGCAGCGCCAGCAGCAGGTGCTCCACCCCGACCTCGCCGGCGTGGACCCGTTCCGCCTCCGCGACGGCGGTCTTGACCGCCTCCCGGGCTTCCTTAGTGAACCGTTCCGCGATCATCATCGACCCCCGTGCTTCTTGTGCACCGCCTGGCGGGAGACCCCGAGCTCCGCCGCGATGTCCTGCCACGACCAGCCCTGGGCCCGCGCGCTGCGGACCTGGACGGCCTCCAGGTGTTCCAAAAGTCGCCGCAGCGCGGTGACGGCCCGCAACCCGACCAACGGGTCGCGGTCTCCTGCCGCCGTGGCGAGATCCGTCGCTTCAGTCATGCTGTCAACGTACGTTGACACACGCGATCCGTCAACCGAGGTTGACAGCTACGTTGGGGACGTGAAGATCGAGACCGCGGAACAGGGCGCGCCGGGCCGCGCTTCCGAAGATCGGATCCGCGTCACCCCCAACGCCGTCGTCGTCCTGGACGGCGTCACCTCGCGGACAAGGCCACCCGACCGCAACGGCGGCTGGTACGCCACGAAGCTCGCCGACGAACTCGTCCGGCTGCTCGACGACGCCGGCCCGCTGACCGACCTGCTGGCGCGGGCCATCGAGAACCTCGTCGCGGAGCACGACCTCGTCCCCGGCGACTCACCGTCGTCGACGGCGTCGATCGTGCGGTGGAACGACGAGACGATCGACGCGCTCGTGCTGTGCGACACCCCGGTCGTCGCGTTCGGACAGTCGACCTGCGTGCTCGAGGACACCCGGCTGCAGGACCTCCGGTCGCAGCCGGACATCCTGGCGTGGAAGAACAAGCCGGACGGGTGGTGGGTCGCGGAGGCCGACCCCGTCGCGGGACACCGGGCCGTGACGGCGAGCTGGCCGCGGGCCGAAGTCGCGAAGGTGATCGCTCTCACGGACGGCGTCTCGTGTGGAGTGTCGGAGTACGGGCTCTTCCCGTGGGAGGACCTCGCGGAATTGCCACTGGGCGAAGTGCTCGACCGAATCCGGGAAGCCGAACGCGCCGATTCGGAACACCGGCGGTGGCCCCGCTACAAAACGCACGACGACCAGGCGATCGTGCGAATCACGACATGACGAAAGAAGCCCCGCAG
>NZ_JBHXCW010000414.1:0-3520 GCF_042725365.1 Lentzea sp. NPDC060358
GGCCGAGGCGGAGTCAGGAGCCCGCTCTCGGCCGCGCACGCCGGCGGCGCAGTCGGCCGAGGCGGAGTCAGGAGCCCGCTCTCGGCCGCGCACGCCGGCGGCGCAGTCGCAGTTGGTCGTGAAGCGAACGACAGGGCACTAGATCGCGACCTGGGTCAGCAGGTCCTCCACGCACGGGTCGTCCAGCGACTCGACGATGCACTTCCACAGCGACAGGTTGGTCTCCGCCCACCTGGTGTAGGTCGCGGCGGCCTCCGTGTCGTAGAAGTAGTAGCCCTCGTCGGCCTTGCCCACCTGCTCGCCGACGATCTTGTGCGCCAGCTCGCGCAGCGTGATGCCGTTCTCCTGCAGGTACCGGTGCGCGAGCACGACCGGTGTCACCGGGAGCGCCTTGAACAGCGTGTCGGCGTCGGAGAGCGCCTGGGCCTCCAGCGAGATGTCGCGGTGGCGGGTGCGCATCTCGGCCTCGAGGACGATGCGCTCGATCCAGTCGATGTCGCCCATCGCGACGCCGGAGACGAAGAGGACCTTCCTCCGCAGCGCCGCGCCGTCGGTCGGCAGGGAGTTGCGGCGGACCATGTAGTTCAGGTCGTGCACGAGCGCGGCGACCTCCACGACGTCCACGGCGGCGCCGTTGCGCCCGGCGAAGTGCACGGACTTGTCGCGGACGAAGCTCACGTGGTGCCAGCCGTGGAACTGCAGCTTCGCGGCCAGGTCCTCGCACAGCCGCCTCACGCGCTGCTCCACGTCCGCGATGACAGACCTCGGAATCCTTGTGCGCGTACGCATCATCAGCCCTCCCAACGGGTGGGCCGATGGTAGGCGCGGCACGGGCGCTCCCGTGCGGGTTCAGAGGCGGTTCGTCAGATCCTCCAGCCTGTCCTCGACCGGCACGTGCCGGTGGCTGACCCCGGTGTCCGGGTCGTAGCTGAGGCTCCACGGCGTGACGGCGCGGGACTTGACCAGGAACGTCATCGTCCCGTCGGCGGCGCGTGGGATGCGGTGGAACTCGTGCGCGAGCAACGTGCCGGTGGTGCCCTCGGTGCACTGCATGCGCTTGGTGAGCTCCGTGCCGACGATGGTGCGCCCGCCGACGCCGAGCCGGGCGCTGAACCGTTCGTGCAGGTAGGCGCCGCTCAGGATGGTGGTGCAGAAGTGGTACCGGTGGTTGTGGACCGAGTCGGCGTAGCCCGCGCGCCAGTCCGCCAGCGGCTTGTACTCGTGCAGCCAGAACGTGAACGGCTCGGCCGGCTCGTCGCGCAGGCACCACGCGAAGTGCGTCGTCGTCTCCCGGGAGTGCGCGATCACCCGGGTCGCGTCCTGCGGCGAGAGCCCGTCGAGGTGCGCGCGGAGATCCTTGCGCAGCTCGGGCCGTGCCGCCCATTCGCGGAACCACGTGCCGACGTCGGGCCAGTGGTCCACGACGGGAAATTCGGCGCGCTTCACCCGGGCGGCGAGCTCCTCGAGCGCGGACAACCCGGTGAACTCGGCTAGCAAGATCGATCAGCTCCTCAACTGAGCAGATGCGGAGAATTCGCGGCGGAATGCGTGGAACTTGTTCTCGAGCTCCTTGAAACCGTCCGCGGAGAGGGTCTCGCCGGTGATCTTCTCGAACAACGCCAGGAAGTCGTCGTTCGTCGTTCCCGGCGTGATGGCGAAGTGGTGGCCGGCCCGGGAATTGCTGATCCGCAGGAACTCCGCGCGTTCCATCGCGTAAAGGAACGAACTCTCGGTGAACCTGAGCGTCCGCGGATAGGGCCGCAGCACTCCGGCGGTGTTGCTGTAGAGCGTCATCCAGACCGAGTCGTCGAAGAGCTCGAGCCGGTCGAGCGGCGGATCGGACACGATGGTGACGTCGATCCGGCTGCACCGCCCGCGTGCCGCGTAGAGCCCGACGAGCCCGATCCGGATCTGCTCCTTGAGCTGCCTCTGGATCTCGTCGTAGTCCCCGTCGGCGCCCTCGCCCCGCAACAGGTACCGGGCCCGCCCGCTGATCGAGTTGTCGTCCCGCGGGTCCGCGAGCACGGCCTTGAGCTCGCACTCCGTCTGGCTGAGCAGCACCCGCCCGGCCGCGTACCGCCCGGCGAACCCGCGGAAGCAGTACAGCCGGGTCCGCTCGAGGTCCTGCATCATGAGCTGGTTGAACTCGGGGTCGGGCTTGGCCGTCGGCTCGAACACGTGGCTGGGGAAGAACTCCCGGTCGAGCGCCCGGTACTCCTGGCTGAGCTCCTTGAGCGCCCGCCGGCTCTCCTCGATGACGGGCGTCAACAGCGCCTTCTGCGCGGCTTTCGACGTGATCAGCGTTTGCGTGAAGCTCACGACCGCCGAAATGAGTGTGCCCGTCCCCAACGCCGTCAGCAGGTTTCTGCCCGTACCGGAATCCAGCTGACTGGAAATGGCCAGCGACGCACCCGACGTCACCACGAGTATGAGGAGGAGCAACCCGGTACGAGTCCAGAACAACTCCTGGACCAGGTTGCTGCGGATGCCTCCGGCCTCCGCGGACACAACTCCCACCTCCTGGGCCTCACCTAATCGGCCGCTACCCGAACGGACGAATGCGTTGGGTGTTCGATCAAGTGCGAGGAGTTACTGTACGCGTCGGTCTAAAGATAAGGAAGCTGCTGTTCGTGCGACATTTCACCCCGGAATAACCGCGCTTCGGGCGGGTGGCTAGTGCGCACCCGTGCGGTGCGGTGACACCGCGTCGCGGCTGCGGTCAACGTGTCGGGTGAGGGTGACCCACCCACCCGAACGCACTCACGCCGCGTGTCTTGGCCCGCTCGGCGTCGCACCGGGTTGGTCCGCGAGGCGGAACGTCCCGCCTGAGCCGTCATCACAGCGGCAGAGCCGCAATCGCGGAAAGACGCGCAGCGGCGATGACCCCGCGCACATCGTCACGACTCGCCCAGCGACCGACCTGCTACACCCCGCTAACACCCAGCCGAATACGCTGCCCGACCATGCGCAACGTCCTGCTCATCGCGTCCCTGGCGCTCGCGGCGGCCACCGGCCTCTCGGGGTGCGGCAGCTCCGCCCAGCCGTCCCCCGGCACCGGCGCCGCCGCCCCGACGAACCCCTGCAAGATCGACGACTTCAAGGTCACCGGCGACTTCGGGTCGGCGCCGAAGGTCGAGGTCCCCGCCTGCAAGCCCACCGACGAGCTCCTGATGAAGGACCTGGTGCAGGGCACCGGGGCCGAGGTCAAGGCGGGCACGACGGCCACGGTCAACTACCAGCTCACGACGTTCTCCGACAAGAAGGTGCTGGACAGCTCGTTCCAGCGCGGGAAGCCGTTCGACGTCGAGAACGTCGGCCAGGCGCCGGTGATCGACGGCTGGAACGAGGGCATCGTCGGCCTGAAGGAGCAGGGGCGCCGCCTGCTCGTCGTGCCGCCGGCCAAGGGGTACGGGCAGGGCGGTCAGGGCATCAAGGCGAACGAGACGCTGATCTTCGTGATCGACGGCGTGAAGGTCACCCCCGCCGCGTAGTGCGACGGTCCGGGTGCCGGCACGGCACC
>NZ_JBHXCW010000415.1:0-3489 GCF_042725365.1 Lentzea sp. NPDC060358
GGCTCTGCCCGTCCCCGCCTCACCGTCTTGTCCGGGCCGTCCGGCGTTGGCAAGTCCAGCGTCCTGGCGGAGCTGCGCAGGCAGCAGCCCGACGTCTACTTCTCCGTCTCGGCGACCACCAGGAAGCCGAGGCCGGGCGAGGTCGACGGGGTGCACTACCACTTCGTCGACCACGAGAAGTTCCAGCAGATGGCGGACGCCGGCGAGTTCCTCGAACACGCCGAGTTCGCCGGGAACCGCTACGGAACCCCTCGCAGGCCCGTCGAAGAAGCCCTGGCCGCAGGCCGTCCCGCCCTGCTCGAGATCGAGCTGCAGGGCGCCAGGCAGGTCAGGGTGGCGATGCCGGAAGCCCAGCTGGTCATGCTGATGCCCCCGTCCTGGGAGCACCTGGTCGACCGGCTGACCGGCAGAGGAACCGAACATCCGGACGTCGTCGAACGCCGCCTCGAGATCGCTCGCGAGGAGCTGGCGGCCGAGAAGGAGTTCGACGAGGTCGTCGTGAACGCCGACGTGCAGTCGGCCGCCGCCGACTTGCTATCCTTGATGGTCGGACCACGAATTCCAGGAGTCTGAAAGTGATCACCCACACCGAGCTCGGTCACCTGACCGGTTCCCCGGAGGGCATCACCAACCCGCCGATCGACGACCTGCTGGAGCAGGTGAGCTCGAAGTACGCGTTGGTGATCTACGCAGCGAAGCGTGCCCGCCAGATCAACGACTACTACGCGCAGCTCGGCGAGGGCCTGCTCGAGTACGTCGGCCCGCTCGTCGAGCCGGGCCCGCGCGAGAAGCCGCTGTCGATCGCGCTCCGCGAGATCCACGCCGGTCTGCTCGAGCACACCGAAGGCGAGTAGGGAGCGGGGGCGACGCCCTCGCGACACAGCCGGGGCCACCCCCGGACCCCAGCGGGGTTCCTCCTCGCGGAGGCGTGACCCTGGCCGGTCGTTCCTCTCAGGAGAACCTTTGAACCCCGCTGCACCCGACGTTGATGCCCCTGCCAAGCCCAGGATCGTGCTGGGCGTCGGCGGGGGCATCGCCGCGTACAAGGCCTGTGAGGTCCTGCGCCGCCTGACCGAGTCGGGTCACTCCGTGCGGGTCGTCCCCACCGAGGGCGCGCTCAAGTTCGTCGGCGCCGCCACGTTCGAGGCGCTGTCCGGCCAGGTCGTGTCCGCCGACCCGTTCGACGACGTGCACGAGGTGCCGCACGTCAAGCTCGGCCAGAACGCCGACCTCGTCGTCGTCGCGCCCGCGACGGCCAACCTGATCGCGAAGGCAGCGCACGGCCTCGCCGACGACCTGCTGACCAACACCCTGCTGACCGCGCGCTGCCCGGTCCTGCTGGTGCCCGCGATGCACACCGAGATGTGGGAGCACCCGGCCACCCGGCACAACGTGGCGCTGCTGCGCAGCCGCGGCGTGGTCGTCGCGGAGCCCGCGTCCGGCCGGCTCACGGGCAAGGACACCGGCAAGGGCCGCCTCCCGGACCCCGCCGAGATCGTCGAACTGGCCCGCCTGCTCCTCGTGCGGCCCGGCGCGCTGCCGCGGACGCTGGAGGGCGTGCACGTCGCGATCTCCGCCGGGGGCACGCGGGAACCACTCGATCCGGTCCGGTTCCTCGGCAACCGGTCGTCCGGGAAGCAGGGATTTGCACTCGCTCGGGTGGCCGCGCACCGCGGTGCGAGGGTCACCCTGGTGGCGGGGAACACCGCAGACCTCGGCACGCCGCCGGGCGTCGAGCTCGTCAGGGTCGGTTCGGCGCTGGAGCTGCGGGACGCCATGCACGCGGTCGCGGCGGACGCCGACGTGGTCGTGATGGCCGCCGCGGTGGCCGACTTCCGGCCCGTCTCGCTCACCGGTCACAAGATCAAGAAGACCGACGCCGACCCCGACCCGATCGCGCTGACGAAGAACCCCGACATCCTCGCGGAACTCGTTTCCGCACGTCGGGAGGGGCAGGTCATCGTCGGTTTCGCCGCGGAGACCGGCGACGACACCACGTCCGTGCTCGACTACGGCCGCGCCAAGCTCCGCCGCAAGGGCTGCGACCTCCTGGTGGTGAACGCGGTCGGCGACGGGGTGGCGTTCGAGCAGGACGACAACGCCGGCTGGCTGCTCGCCGCAGACGGCGCCGAGACCCCTATACCGCACGGGCCGAAAACTCAAGTGGCGTCCGAGGTGTGGGACGCGGTTACCGTTCGCTTGCCCGAGTCTCAGTAGTATTTTCTCCAGTCCAACCCGCTACGAAGGAGTGTCCGTGAGCCAGCACAGCAGCAGGCTGTTCACGAGTGAGTCGGTGACCGAGGGACACCCGGACAAGATCTGCGACGCGATCAGCGACTCGATCCTGGACGCGTTGCTGGCCAAGGACCCGCGCTCCCGCGTCGCCGTGGAGACGCTGGTGACCACGGGCCAGGTCCACGTCGCGGGTGAGGTCACCACCGAGGCTTACGCGGACATCCCCACGATCGTCCGCGAGAAGATCCTGGAGATCGGCTACGACTCGTCCGCGAAGGGCTTCGACGGCCACTCGTGCGGCGTGAACGTCGCCATCGGTGCGCAGTCCCCGGACATCGCGCAGGGCGTCGACACGGCGTTCGAGGAGCGCGTCGAGGGTGCCGCCGACGAGATCGACAAGCAGGGCGCCGGCGACCAGGGCCTGATGTTCGGCTACGCGTGCACCGACACGCCCGAGCTCATGCCGCTGCCGATCGCGCTGGCCCACCGCCTGTCGCGCCGCCTGACCGCGGTCCGCAAGGACGGCACCGTCCCGTACCTGCGCCCGGACGGCAAGACCCAGGTCACCATCGAGTACGCGGGTGACCAGCCCGTGCGCCTCGACACGGTCGTCATCTCCACGCAGCACGCCGACGGCATCGACCTGGAGAAGCTGCTGGGCGTCGACCTGCGCGAGCACGTCGTGGCTCCCGAGCTGGCCGAGCTGAGCCTCGACACGAGCGACGTCCGCCTGCTCACCAACCCGACCGGCCGCTTCGTCATCGGCGGCCCGATGGGCGACGCGGGCCTGACCGGCCGCAAGATCATCGTCGACACCTACGGCGGCATGGCTCGCCACGGTGGTGGCGCGTTCTCCGGCAAGGACCCGTCGAAGGTCGACCGCTCCGCCGCGTACGCGATGCGCTGGGTCGCCAAGAACACCGTGGCCGCCGGTCTCGCCACCCGCGTCGAGGTCCAGGTGGCCTACGCGATCGGCAAGGCCGCGCCCGTGGGCCTGTTCGTGGAGACGTTCGGCACCGAGACCGTGGACCCGCAGAAGATCCAGCAGGCCATCACCGAGGTGTTCGACCTCCGGCCCGCCGCGATCATCCGCGACCTCGACCTGCTGCGCCCGATCTACGCGCCCACCGCCGCGTACGGGCACTTCGGGCGCACCGACGTCGACCTGCCCTGGGAGTCGACGGACCGGGCCGAGGCCCTCCGCACCGCGGCCGGCGCCTGAGCCCTCCTGGTTGCAGCCACACGGCCCGCCTC
>NZ_JBHXCW010000416.1:0-3483 GCF_042725365.1 Lentzea sp. NPDC060358
CCGGGGGCCTTTCGCTTCACGCTCTCAGACGCGCTGAGCCGCCTGGGCGGCCTGGCGGCGTGCCCGTGCCGCCTTGGCCCGCTTGTTGCGGAGGAAGAGCAGCACGGCGGCCAGCAGGCCGATGCCCGCTGCGGCCGTGATGGGCAGGCCGACGGTGCCGAACGCGGTCGGCTCCGGACGGCCGTGCTCGTCCAGGCCCGTCGCCGCGGCCGGGTCGCTGGTGTTGCTGCTCTGCGTGGGGACGACGTTCGGCTTCGGCTGGGGCGCGCCGTCCACGAGCTTGCCGACGCCGCCGGGACCCATCGCGAAGCCGTAGTCGAGCAGCTTCGCGGCCTGCGCGTCGAGGCGCGTGGGGGTCTGGTCGCCGCGCAGGAGCACGACGACGAGGCGGCGGCCACCGCGCTCGGCGGCACCCACGTAGGTGTGCTTCGAGTCGTCGGTGAAGCCGGTCTTGCCGCCGATCGCGCCCTCGTAGCTGCCGAGCAGGCGGTTGTCGTTGGTCAGCATGATCGTGCCGCCGTTGCGGCCGGGGAACTGCGACTGCCTGAGCTTCATGGCGTTCGCGAACTCCTCGTACTTCATCGCACCGCGGAAGATCAGCGCGACGTCGTAGGCGGAGGTGCTGGTGCCGGGGCCGTCCAGGCCGGACGGGGTGACGGCGCGGGTGTCGAGCGCGCCGAGCTCCTTGGCCATGGCGTTCATCTTCTGCAGCGCCTTCGGCACACCGCCGAGCTGACGGGCGAGCGTGTGCGCCACGTCGTTGCCGGAGGTGAGCAGCAGGCCGTGCAGCAGCTGGCGGACCGTGTACTGGCCGCCGTCCTTGAGACCGACGCAGGTGCACTCCTGCTGGGTGTCCTCGGCGCTCGCGGTGACGACGAGGTCGCCGCGCAGCTCCTTGGCCACGACCATCGCGAGCAGGACCTTCATGATGCTCGCGGGGCGCTGCCGGCCGTGCGGGTCGTACGTCGCGATGACGGCACCGCTGTCGATGTCCGCGAGCAGCCAGGTGGCGGCGGTGATGCCGCTCGGCGGCTGGGCCGAGTTCGGCGGCAGGATCAGGCCGCACTCGCCGAGCCGGTCACCGCCGATCGGCTTCTCGGGCACCTCGAGCGCGGTCGGGGCCTTCTGGCCGGGGGCCGGCTGTTCCGAGGTGTCCACCGGGGGCGGCGGGGTCTCGCGGTTGGCGCACTGTGCCGAGCCGGCGGCTTGCTGTGCGGTGCTCGTCGGTGCGGCGAACGCGGCGGTGGCCGTAGCTAGGACCAGGGCGACGATGAGCCGTTGGGTGAAGGGCACCCCTTCAGGCTATCCACCCCCGTTTAGCGCCTTGCACGCACCACGTCTGATACTGGTCCGCGTGAAGCTCTCGCGCCCGACGTCACTCTTCCTGGTGGCTTTCGGAGTGTGGTCGTGGGTGATCTGGCCCACGTTCCTGAAGAACATCTGGAACGACCCGCGTTCGTTCAGCGACGGACCGACCCCGTTCTTCACGGTGCACCTGGTGCTCGTGATCGCCTCGCTCGTGTTCGGCACCGTCATCGGGGTGCTGGGCGTGCGGGGTTTCCTGGCCACTCGACGTCGATAGGAAACGCTGTGGAGTTCGTACGGCTGCTGCTGGTGTTCCTGCACCTGCTGGGCATGGGCATGCTCGTCGCGATGATCATGTTGCAGGCGAAGGCGGGGAAGGGCGCGCCGGTCAACAAGGGCTGGCTGCACGGCGCGGCCCTGCAGCTGCTGACCGGCATCGCACTGGTCGCCGTCGACCCCCTGGTCGACTCGGTGAAGTACGACCACGTCAAGATCGGCGTGAAGCTGCTGGTGGTCGTCGCCATCGCCGTCGTCGTGGCGATCAACGTCAACAAGCCCAAGGCCCCGTCCTGGCTGCTGCCGACCGCCGCGTCCCTCGTCGTGCTGAACATCGGCGTGGCCGTCTTCTGGACCTGATCGGGCGATCTCTTGATCACTCGCGGGTGACGTCCGGCGGAAATGAGCCCGACGCGCCGTAGGTGGGCCAACGATCGCGGCATGTCACGTATCCCCTACATCGGTGTGCTCACCGCCGGTGCGGTGTTGACGCTCGTCGCGCTGCACGGTGCCGCCCCCGAGGCCGAGGCCTCGGGGGACGGCCGGGCGTGCGCCGCTGCGTGGTGCCCGAAGGAACGCCCGGAGGGGCGTGCTCCTCAGGAGAGAGGAGAGCCGACGGACGAGACCACCACGACGACGCCGGCCACGACCACCACCACGACCGAGACCACCACCACGACCGCGACGACGACCACCACTGCTCCGGAGTCGACGACCACGACGACGTCGACCACCCCCACGGAGTCGACCACCACGACCACTCCCGAGACCACGACTCCGCCGGTGTGGACGACGACCAGGCCCGTCGCGGCCCCGCCCCGCTACGACGACAACCGCCTCGCGAACACCGGCGCGTCGACGGTCTGGATGCTCCTGCTCGGCGTGCTGTCCGTCCTCGGCGGCGCCCTGGTGCTGCTGATCGAGCGCGGCAGGTGCGGCCTGCGCCGCTGACCGCTCCACAATTGTCGGTGGTGCTCGTCACACTGGTGGCATGCGAATCGAACACCTGCGCGAACGCAGCGATCTCGGAGTCATCAGCGCGAGCACCCTCCGGTCACTGGGAGTGGCGAATCCCTGGTCGAAATGCCGTCCGGGCGGGCCGTGGCAACGCATGCACGCGGGAGTCGTACTGCTGCACAACGGCCCGCCCACCCCTGACCAGCACCTCACCGCGGCCCTGCTGCGGGCCGGCCCCGGCGCCGTCGTCACCGGCGCCGAAGCGTGCCGCCGCCACGGCCTTCCCGCGCGGGGCACCGAGATCCACGTGCTCGTGCCCGGTTCGGTGCGGGGCAGCGGTTCTCTCGTCGTCGAACGCGCCTCGCCGATGCCCGCCTCGACCGACGTCGGGGGGTTCCCGGTGGTGTCCGCTGCCCGGGCCGTGGTGGACGCGTGCCGGCTCTTGCGGTCCGCCGACGACGCCACGGCCCTGATCGCCGCCGCGATCCAGCGCGGCCGGTGCACGCCTGCCTCGCTCGCCGCGGAGGCCCGCACGAACCGCTACGGCACCAAGGTGGTGCGGTCGGTGCTGCGCGAGCTGGGGCGGGCCGAGTCCGTCGCCGAACGGGACGCCCGCCGGCTGTCGCGGAAGATCCGGCTGTGCACCCCGCACTGGAACGTCACGATCGCCGATGCCGGCGGCGTGGTCGTCGGGCGGCCGGACGCGTGGTTCGACGATGTCGGGCTGGCGTGGGAGATCGACTCGCGGGCCTTCCACTACGGGGCGCGCGACTACGAGCGGACTCTCGCGCGCAACAGCCGGTACGCCGCCGCCGGGATCCTGGTGGTGCAGACGTTGCCGACCCGGTTGCGGGACTGTCCCGACGCGGTGGGGCGGGAGCTGAAGGCCGCGCATAGGGCGGCGGCCGCGCGGACCCGGCCGCCGGTGCGGATCGTGGAGGTGAC
>NZ_JBHXCW010000417.1:0-3448 GCF_042725365.1 Lentzea sp. NPDC060358
GCCGGGATTCGGCCGGGGCGGTTCGGTTCGAAGCGTCCTACAGGTAGGTGCCGGTGTTCGTGGCCGTGTCGATCGCGCGGCCGGTGTCCTGGTTCTTCCCGGTGACGAGCGTGCGGATGTAGACGATCCGCTCGCCCTTCTTGCCCGAGATGCGCGCCCAGTCGTCCGGGTTCGTCGTGTTCGGCAGGTCCTCGTTCTCGGCGAACTCGTCGAGGATGGCCGCCTGCAGGTGCCGGACCGAGAGGCCGGGCTGCTTGGTGTCGAGCAGCGACTTGATCGCCGCCTTCTTGGCCCTGTCGACGATGTTCTGGATCATGGCGCCGGAGTTGAAGTCCCGGAAGTACAGGACCTCCTTGTCACCGTTGGCGTAGGTGACCTCCAGGAACCGGTTGTCCTCGGACTCCTCGTACATGCGCTCCACGGTGTGCTGCACCATGCCCTCGATGCAGGCCTTCGGGTCCCCGCCGAACTCGGCGAGGTCGTCGGCGTGCAGCGGGAGGTTGGGCGTCAGGTACTTGTTGAAGATGTCCTTCGCGCCCTCGGCGTCCGGCCGCTCGATCTTGATCTTCACGTCGAGCCGGCCGGGACGCAGGATCGCCGGGTCGATCATGTCCTCGCGGTTGGAGGCGCCGATGACGATGACGTTCTCCAGGCCCTCGACGCCGTCGATCTCGGCGAGGAGCTGGGGCACGATCGTCGTCTCGACGTCGGACGACACACCCGAACCACGGGTGCGGAAGATCGAGTCCATCTCGTCGAAGAACACGATCACCGGGGTGCCGTCGGACGCCTTCTCGCGAGCCCGCTGGAAGATCAGGCGGATGTGCCGCTCGGTCTCACCGACGAACTTGTTGAGCAGCTCGGGGCCCTTGATGTTGAGGAAGTACGACTTCGCCTGCTTGTCGGTCTCGCCGCGGATCTCCCGCACCTTCTTGGCCAGCGAGTTCGCCACCGCCTTGGCGATGAGCGTCTTGCCGCAGCCGGGAGGGCCGTAGAGCAGCACGCCCTTGGGCGGGCGCAGCTCGTACTCGCGGAAGAGGTCGGCGTGCAGGAACGGCAGCTCCACGGCGTCGCGGATCTGCTCGATCTGCCGGGAGAGGCCACCGATGTCGTTGTAGTCGATGTCCGGGACCTCCTCGAGCACGAGGTCCTCGACCTCGGCCTTGGGGACCCGTTCGTAGGCGAAGCCCGCCTTCGAGTCGACCAGCAGCGAGTCGCCGGGCTTGAGCGGCGAGTCGAGCAGCGGCTGGGCGAGCCAGACCACCCTCTCCTCGTCCGCGTGGCCGACGACCAGCGCACGACCGATGAGGCCGTCCCCCTCGTCGAGGAGCACCTCCCGGAGCGCGCAGACCTCGCCGGACCGCTCGAACCCGCCGGCCTCGACCACGGTCAGCGCCTCGTTGAGGCGGACGGACTGGCCGAAGTCCAGCTTCTCCGGTTCGACCGCGGGGGACACGGCCACGCGCATCCGTCGGCCGGACGTGAAGACGTCCACCGTCCCGTCGTCGAAGCGCGCCATGAAGACGCCGTACCCGCTGGGCGGCTGGGCCAGCCGGTCGACTTCCTCACGCAACGCGAGCAGCTGGCTTCGTGCTTCGCGGAGGGTGTCTATGAGCTTCGTGTTTCGCTCGGTCAGCTGGCTGACGCGCTCGGTCGCCTCAGCCAGACGCTGCTCGAGCAACCGCGTGTGCCGCGGCGACTCGGTCAGCTTGCGACGCAACGACGCGATCTCGTCCTCGAGGAACCTGATCTGCGCTGTCAGCTCAGCAGAATTGATGCTCTGGTTCAGCTCGCCACCCTCATCGGGTTGGCTGCCGGGATGACCGTGCTGCATGTCGGCACCCTCCTCCCGTGTTCGTACCGATTACGGTACCGGCGATCACCGACAAAATGGGGTACTCACAACATCATCTTCGCTCGTGTGACGCAATGACATGACCTCCAACGGGGGTCCGCTGCTCCATCTCGGTGTCGGCCGCGACCGCCCACCGGCTACCGTGCGTCTCACCGGCGACCACCGGCGTTTCGTCCCGCGACACGCCGCCGACCTGCGAGAAGACCGGGAATGAGGGGACATGGGAGCACCGGGGCGCACGCCCGGCCCCCACCGTCCGCGACCACGCCCGGACGACCGCGGACACGGGTGGTGCGGCTCGCGGGCCGCCGACGAGCGGCGATCCGCCGCCGTCCCACCAGGTGGACCATCGGTTGATCCGTTCGGTGGTCACGCACCGCAACACCCCTCGTTCGAGCTCCTCGCGGGCCGCTCTCGAGCGGGCCTGCGGGCGGACCGGCGGGCGTGCGGCCAACCGGGTGGCGCCGCCGACGCGTCCGGCGCACCACCCCGACAGCGCAGAGCATCGCGCTCGAGCGCCGCTGGAGTTGCCACAATCGTTATCAGACACGGCCTTCGCGTGACCGGAAGGAAACTCGAAGTGATGTGCGCGACCTCTTCCGCGCGTGTCGGCAGGACCCATTCGGCCGCGAGCGGGCCGGTGGCGTACGACAATGTCCGGAGAAAGACCACCTCATCCGCATCGGGGGAGTTTCGATGACCTACCCGCCGCAGCAGCCCGGGCCCTACGGGCAGCAGCCGCCGCCCGGTGGGCCGTACGGGCAGCAGCCGCCGCAGCAGCCGGGTCACGGCCAGCAGCCGCAGCCCGGTTACGGCCAGCAGCCGGGGCAGTACGGCCAGCCGCAGCAGGACCCGTTCGGCCAGGGACCGCAGAGCGGGGGTTTCCCGCAGCAGGGCCAGCCCGCACCGCAGAGCGGCGGCTTCCCGCAGCAGGGCCAGTACGGCCAGCCCCAGACGGGGCCGTACGGCCAGCCGCAGTACGGGCAGCCGCAGACCGGCCCCTACGGGCAGCCGCAGTACGGCCAGCCCGGCCCCGGCGGGTTCGGCGGTCCGCCGCCCCCGCCGAAG
This sequence comes from Lentzea sp. NPDC060358, assembly GCF_042725365.1. Taxonomy (NCBI): domain Bacteria; kingdom Bacillati; phylum Actinomycetota; class Actinomycetes; order Pseudonocardiales; family Pseudonocardiaceae; genus Lentzea; species Lentzea sp. NPDC060358. The sequence continues at coordinate 2,924 of NZ_JBHXCW010000417.1, forward strand.
AAGAGCAACACCGGCCTGATCATCGGGGCCGTTCTCGGCGTGCTGCTGCTCGTCGGCGGCGGCGTCACGGCCTTCGTCCTGTTCAGCGGCGGCGGTTCCGACTCCAGCACCTCGTCGTCCTCCGGCGGCGGTGACGACGCGGCGGACGTGAAGAAGGCCGCGGAGCAGTACTACGCCGCGAGCGCCGCGAAGAACGAGAGCAAGGCCAAGTCGATGGCGTGCTCCGAGGCCCTCAAGGAGGCCGAGGAGGCGGAGAAGAGGCTCACCCCGGAACAGCGCAAGCTGGCCGAGGAGCTCAAGAAGATGCCCGCGCCGAAGGTCGAGGTCAAGGACGTGAAGGTGTCCGGCGACACCGCGGACGTCGGCGTCTCCACCAAGGTGACGATCGGCACCGAGTCCAAGTCGTTCGACACCACGGTGAAGTTCAAGAAGGAATCGGGCGACTGGAAGTTCTGCACCCTCGCCAAGGACCTCAAGCTGCCGGACTTCGAGGCTCCGACCACCCGGTGAGCCGCGTTCCGCGTG
>NZ_JBHXCW010000418.1:0-3434 GCF_042725365.1 Lentzea sp. NPDC060358
GGCCCCCGTCGATGAGGACGATGCGCCGGCACAGCCGTTCCACGTCGTCCAGATCGTGGGTGGTGAGGACGATGGTCGTGCCGAGGGCGGCGAGAGCGGTGGCTGGTCTTCGGCGCATCGTCCAGACCTCTGTGTTCAGATACATGAACCGGAGTCGTACTTGTGAACCTGATGCAGGACTGTAAGAATCAGCGGAGCAACGTGTCAAGGGCAGGTTGCTCCACCGTTTCGAGGAGGTCAGGTGGCGTCGCCGATCGACAAGGGCACAGCTCGTCCCGGCGCGGTGAAGTCCGCCGACCGCACGGTGGAACTGCTCGAGGTGCTGTCCGCGTCGGACCGCAGGCTGACGCTCACCGAGCTGCACCGCGAGCTCAGCTACCCCAAGTCCAGCCTCTACATGCTGCTGCAGACGCTGGTGGCGCGCGGCTGGGTGGAGGTCGACTCCGACCGCGGCACGTACGGCATCGGTGTGCGCGCACTGCTCGTCGGCACGTCCTACCTCGACCACGACCCGGTGGTGCGCGCGGCGATCCGCGTGATGGAGCAGGTGCGCCAGGAGATCAACGAGACCGTGCACCTCGCCCGCCTCGACGGCGCGGACGTCGTCTACCTGGCGAGCCGCGAGTCCGAGCACCACCTGCGCGTCGTGTCCCGCGTCGGCCGCCGGCTGCCCGCGCACTCGACCTCGCTGGGCAAGGCCGTGCTGTCGACGCGTACGCCGGAGGAGGTCGACCAGATCCTGCCCGCCGAGCTCGTGCCGCTGACCACCAGCACCGTCGTCGACCGGGCGGCGCTGCACGCGCAGCTCGCCGGTTTCCGCAACGCCGGCTACGCCCACGAACGCGAGGAGAACACGCCGGGTCTCGGCTGCTTCGCCGTGGCGCTGCCGTACCGCAACCCCGTGCTGGACGCGATGAGCTGCTCGGTCCCGCTCGGCAGGCTCGACCCCGGCCACGAGCGCCAGGTCGTCGCCGCCCTGCTCGACGCCGCGAGGACCATCACCGAACTCCTCCGCCAGTTCGGCCGCTGAGCACCACCGGGAACACCTGAACACGACGGAGGGGTCCAACCCGTGACCGCACGCATCCTGATCACCGGCGCCGGTGGCGTGGTGGGAACGCTGATGCGTTCCCGGCTCGCCGCGGAAGGCCGTGTCCTGCGGCTGCTGGACATCGCGGAGCTCCCGGCGGCAGCCGACGGCGAGACCGTGGAGATCGTCCAGGCGTCGGTGACCGACATGGCCGCGATGGAATCGGCGCTGAAAGACGTCGACGCCGTGATCCACCTCGGTGGCCACAGCCTCGAGGAGTCGTGGGACAAGATCCTGCGCGTCAACATCGACGGCACGCACACGGTGCTGGAAGCCGCACGGCGTTCCGGCGTCCGTCGCGTCGTGCTCGCCAGCTCGAACCACGCCGTGGGCTACACCGAACGCGCCGACGGCGAGGCCGGCGACTACCTCTTCCCGCGTCCGGACACCTACTACGGTGTGTCCAAGGTCGCGATGGAGGCGCTGGGGTCGCTCTACGCCGACCGGTACGGCATGGACGTGATCGCGCTGCGCATCGGGTCGTGCTTCGAGAAGCCGCGTGACGTGCGGATGCTGTCGACGTGGATGTCACCGGACGACGGCGCGCGCCTGTTCGAGGCGTGTCTCTCCGTTGCCTCGCCGGGGTTCCGGGTCGCGTGGGGTGTCTCGAAGAACACGCGCGGCTGGTTCTCGCTGGAGGAGGCCCGTGCACTGGGGTACGAGCCGCAGGACGACTCCGAGGTGCACGCGGCCGAGGTGCTGGCGCAGCACGGCGAGCTCGACCCGTCGTCGTACGCTGCGAAGTACGTGGGCGGCGCCTGGTGCGGCCCCGACTTCGACACGGCAGTCAAGGAGGCAGGGCGTTGAGCCACGGCGTGCAGGGATTCAACCCGCGCACCGGTGAGCCGTTCGGCGAACCGGTGGCGAAGACCGCGGACAGCGAGGTGGACCGCATCGCCTCCGCGGCGGCGGTCGCGTTCTCGGCCTGGTCGGTGGTCGCGGCCGCGGACCGCGCGGTGGTGCTGGAGAAGGTCGCGGACGCGCTCGACGCCGAGTCGGCGCTGCTGGTCTCGACGGCCGACAGCGAGACGGCCCTGGGCGAGCCGCGGCTGAAGACCGAGCTCAAGCGCACGACGAACCAGCTTCGGCTGTTCGCGGAGGTGCTGCGCGAGGGCAGCTACGTCGAGGCCACGCTGGACACGGCGGATCCGGACATCATCCCGCCGCGCCCGGTGCTGCGGCGCGTGCTGCGTCCACTCGGGACGGTCGCGGTGTTCTCCGCGTCGAACTTCCCGTTCGCGTTCTCGGTGGCGGGCGGTGACACGGCGTCCGCGCTGGCGTCCGGCTGTTCCGTCGTGGTGAAAGCGCACTCGGCGCACCCGTCGACGTCGCGCGAGACCGCGCGGGTCGTCGTGGACGCGCTGCGCGAGGCCGGTGCGCCCGAAGGCGTGTTCGGCATCGTCTACGGCACCGAAGCCGGTGTGGCGCTGGTGCAGCACCCCGAGGTCCGCGCGGTCGGCTTCACCGGCTCGACCGGGGGCGGGCGGGCGCTGTTCGACCTGGCGCAGGGCCGGCCGGACCCGATCCCGTTCTACGGCGAGCTGGGCAGCGTGAACCCGACGGTGATCCTGCCCGGCGCGGCCGCCGGGGACGACATCGCGGCCGGGTTCGCCGCGTCGCTGACGATGGGCGTCGGGCAGTTCTGCACGAACCCCGGTCTGGTCTTCGCACCCGCCGACCTGGTGCCCGCGCTGGGCGAGGCCGTCGCGGCGACCTCGGGCGGCGCGATGCTCAACGAGCGGATGTGCGACTCCTACACGGCGTCGACGGACGCGCTGGCCGCGTCGGACCTGGTGTCCGTCGTGTCCGCGGGCACGCGCCCGGACGAGGCATGGGCGGTGGCGCCGCGGCTGTTCAGCGTGCCGGTGGCGGTGTTCGAGGAGAACCTGGAGAAGCTGACCGAGGAGCACTTCGGCCCGGCGGCCCTGGTCGTGACGTACTCGTCGCCCCAGGAGCTGCACGCGGTGCTGGCGAAGCTGCCCGGCACGCTGACCGGCACGGTGCACGCGGCCGAGTCCGACCACGCGGAAGCGGGCGAGATCGCGGAGGTCCTGCGCCGCGTCGCCGGCCGGTTGATCTTCAACGCGTGGCCGACCGGTGTCGCGGTGGCGTGGGGCCAGCACCACGGCGGTCCGTGGCCCGCGACGACGAACCCGCTGCACACGTCGGTGGGCGCCACGTCGATCCGCCGCTGGATCGCGCCGGTGACCTACCAGTCGTGGCCGGACGCGCTGCTGCCGGCGGAGTTGCAGGACGCGAACCCGCTCGGGATCCCGCGCCGGGTGGACGGCGTGCTCGGCGTGCACTGAACGGTTCCGCGGAACGGGGCCACCGGCATCGTGTC
>NZ_JBHXCW010000419.1:0-3362 GCF_042725365.1 Lentzea sp. NPDC060358
GTCGCGGCCTGCCGGTGCAGCGGACAGCGGAACTGATATATCGGATATCGGCGACGGTGCCGTCGAGCTCCCCGCAGCCGTTACGCGGGGTCGGCGAACCGCACCCGGACGCGGTTCGTGATCGGCTCCGCGTCCTCGGTCCGGACGAACTCGAGCCACGGCCCCGGCTCCGGCCGCACCGACGCGAACCCGTCGCCCTCGCGCGCCACCGGGTGCCCGGTCGCCCGCGCCGAGGCCGCCGGGTCGGGGGAGTCGACGACCACCGCCGCGACCACCCCGGTGTACTCGGGCCGGGGTTCGAGGACGCAGAACTCGTTGCCCTGCGGATCCCGCAGCACCACCCACGGCACGTCGCGCTGACCGACGTCGGCGTGCTCCGCGCCGAGCTTCAGCGCGCGTTCGACGATGTCCGCCTGGTGCTCGGGGGAAGTGGACGCGAGGTCCAGGTGCACCCGGTTCTTCTCGATCTTCGGGGCGTCGCTCCACACGAACGTCAGCTCGATCTCGTCGCCGGCGAACTCGGACCAGAACGCCGCCAGCGCGGAGGGATCTGCGGACTCGAACGTGATTTCCACCCGTGCGAGGGTACTGTCTCGCGCGTGGCGAAGCTGGTGCTCGGACCCCTCCTGCGGTATGTGAACAACTCGTCGGCGACCGTGTGGGTCGAGACCGACGCCCCTTGCGAAGTGAAGATCGCTGAGCACACCTCGAGAACGTTCCAGGTGGGCAGGCAGCACTACGCGCTCGTGCGGATCGAGAACCTCGGTGCCCGCACCGAGTACGACGTGCGCCTCGACGACGAGCTGGTGTGGCCGCCGCCGGACAGCGACTTCCCCAAGCCCGTGATCCGCACCGGCGAGGTCCGCCGGATCGCCTTCGGGTCGTGCCGTGCCGCTCCCTCGCAGCCGGTCGGCGACGACGCCCTCGACGCGTTCGCGCAACGTCTCATGAAGACGCCGGAGGAGGACTGGCCGCAGGCGATGATCCTGCTGGGCGACCAGGTCTACGCCGACGAACCCACCAAGGCGACCATCGAGTGGATGCGCGAGCGCCGCCAGGGCACGAAGGAGCCCGACGGCGAGGTCGTGCACTTCTCCGAGTACGCGCGGCTCTACCACGAGACCTGGGGCGACCCGGAGATCCGCTGGCTGCTGTCGGTCGTGCCGACGTCGATGATCTTCGACGACCACGACGTGCGTGACGACTGGAACACCTCCGAGGTGTGGCGCAGGCAGATGGCCGAGAAGCCGTGGTGGCGCGACAGGATCCGCGGCGCCCTGTCGTCGTACTGGGTCTACCAGCACCTCGGCAACCTCAGCCCGGAGGAGCTCGCCAAGAACGCCCTGTACGCCAAGGTGATGGCGCAGGAGACCGACGTGCTGCCGATGCTGCTCGACTTCGCCGAGGAGGCGGACAAGGAGGCCGACGGCGGCAAGTCGACGATGTGGAGCTACCGCCGCGACTTCGGCCGCGCCCGGCTGCTCATGGTCGACACGCGCTCCGGCCGCATCCTCGAAGAGGGCAGGCGGCAGATGGTGAGCGACGCCGAGTTCGAGTGGATCGAGCGCAACGCCGAGGGTGACTTCGACCACCTGCTGATCGGGTCGTCGCTGCCGTGGCTCATGCCGCACGGGCTCAGCCACGTCCAGTCCATCAACGAGGTCGGCGCGCGCAAGCCCGGCTGGCAGGGCAAGGCCGCCGAGAAGATCCGCCAGGCGGTCGACCTGGAGCACTGGCCCGCGTTCCGCGAGTCGTTCGACCGGCTCTCCCGGATGATCGAGAAGGCCGCGAACACCAACACCTCGACGGTGTGCGTGCTCTCCGGCGACGTCCACCACAGCTACGTCGCCGTGGCCGACTTCCCCAACCCCACCAAGGCGCTGGTCACGCAGCTCGTCTGCTCGCCGGTCCACAACGAACCGCCGAAGGCGCTCGAGCCCATGTTCCGGCTGTCGTGGTCGCGGTCGGTGGGCAGGCTGCTGCGCCGCCTCGCCACCTCCGTCGGCGTCCCGCCGGACCTGCTGAGCTGGCGCAAGACCAGTGGGCCGCACTTCGGCAACTCGGTCGCGCTGCTGGACTTCGACGCCCGCCGCGCCCGCTACCGGCTGTTGTCGGCAACGGGCGAGGAGACCGCGTCCGTCCTACTTAGTCGCGAGTCGGAGTAGGGCCCACAGCTGCGCGATCGCGTCGTGGTCACCGATCACGGTGACCATGCGGTCGGGCAGCCGTCCCCACAGCCAGCGGTACATGGTCATCGGATCTGCCGACACCTGCGCGTCGGCGAGGTGCGCGTCCTCGTGGTCGACGACGCGCCACGCCGACGCGCCGTGCGGGCCGCAGCGCGTGAGCCACAGGTGGTCCCCGGCCTGGACGGCGACCAGGCCGTCCCGCGACCCCCGCACGCCGAGCACGTCGAGCTTGTGGCCCAGCCACAGCGTGAGCACCTCGTCGGCGCCGTCGAGCGCTACCTCGTCGGTGACGGCGCCGACGTCCATGCCCGCCGCGCCCTGGACGTCCATCCGGTGCACCGTCGTCTCGTGGGCGAGCCGTCGCCGCCAGAAACCGTAGTTGCGCTGGTCCGGCCACCACGTCGCGCACGGCTCGTCCTCGTCGTGCGCGCCGAGCTCCGCGAGCACGGCCTCCGCGCCCGACCGCAGGAAGTTGAGCGTGTTCTCGCCGGGCTCCGGGTAGTCCTGCCACTCGCCGGCCTCGGGTTCGCGGCCGAGCCTGATCCACTGCAGGGTCCTGCGGTAGCCGCTGCCGACGTGGCGCACGGTCTCCCCGAGGTTGAGGCCGGGACAGGCGGGCACGCCCTTGTGCGGCGGCTGGCCGAGCGCGGACATCGCGAGCAGGTCCGCCTCGCGGCGCAGGACGTCGAGCGAGTTCACCGCTTGGCCTCATTCATCACACGGTCGACGAGCGTCACGAACTGTTCGGTCTGGCGCACGAGGTCGTCGGCCGTGCGCGCGTTGACGTGGCGGGTGATGCCCGCGAGCACGGCGGCCCGCGTGGACGACCACGCCGCGAAGTAGGCGGCCCACTCGCTCATCTCCGGCGCCATCGAGGCGAGCAGCACCCACGCGCTGGTCGGCCTCGACCGCCCGCGGTGGGGCCGTCCCCGCAACGCGAGCACCGCGGCGGCGGCGCGCAACGCGGCGAGGTAGGCGGTGGCGAACCGTTCCGGGGGCTCCGGCGTGCGTTCGGACTCGGCGAGCGAGTCGCGCGCCTGCCGCAGCAACGCGAGCGCGGACGTGGGTGGCAGGGGGAGGGGGAAGTCGATGGCAGTCATCTCGGCCTCCTCGTGGCGTCGGTGAACGACGTCTCCGCCGAGGGGAAGCCGGCGGCTCCCGGAGGTGGGGTGC
>NZ_JBHXCW010000420.1:0-3363 GCF_042725365.1 Lentzea sp. NPDC060358
CCCCCGGCACGCACACCGGGGTCGAGGATCCACCGCGCCGCGCCTTGACGGTGGCGTGGAGGTCGCGATGAATGGACGCATGCGCATCGGCGAGTTGAGCGAGGCCACCGGCGTCAGCACCAGGGCGCTGCGCTACTACGAACAGCAGGGCCTGCTGCACAGCCGGCGGCGGTCCAACGGATACCGCGACTACGCTTCCGGGTCGGTCGAGGTCGTCGCGTTCATCCAGGACCTGTTCCGGGCCGGTCTGCCGTCCGACGTGGTCCGGGAATCCCTGCCGCACCTGCACGACGAGCCCCCGCCCGGCGGCTGCGCCGCGCTGCTGGCGCGGGTCGAGCAGATCCGCGACGACCTCGTCCGGCAGGAACGCGCCATCGCCGAGCGTCGCCGGCGACTCGACGCCTACCTCGCCGCCGGGCGCTGAGTTCCTGCTTGACCTTGACGCCGGCGTCAAGGTTTACGGTCGGTTCACGACGCCGCATCTTCGGTGTGCGGCTCCGCTGTCTGTGCAGAATGGATCGTGTCGTGAGCAGCGCTGTGCGCGAAAATGCCCTGGAACTGGTTGGCCGGCGAATCCTCGTCACCGGGGGAAGCAGGGGGATAGGCCGCGCCGTTGTCGCGCGGCTCGCCGCTTCCGGTGCTTCGGTCGTGGCTTCGGCCCGCGAGGCGCCGCGTGACCTCCCGGCTCAGGTGAGCTTCGTACCGGCCGACGTCGCCACCGCGGACGGCTGCGCCCGGCTCGTCTCGGCCGCTTCGGACCTGCTCGGCGGCATCGACGTGCTGGTCAACAACGCCGGTGGGGGCGGCGTGGCGCCGGCGGGACTGCTCTCCGCGACCGACGAGTCGTGGGAGCACGCGCTGCAGCTGAACCTCTTGAGCGCAGTGCGGCTGGACCGCGCGGTCGTGCCCGGCATGGTCTCGCGTGGCGATGGCAGCATCATCCACATCACCTCGGTCGGGGCGTATCTGCCGGTCGGTCCGGACGCGCCCTATGCCGCGGCCAAGGCGGCGCTGTCGACGTACAGCAAGGCCCTGGCGAACGAGTTCGCGCCGCGAGGCGTTCGGGTCAACAGGATTTCCCCCGGCCTGGTCGAGAACGACACCATCGCCGCGCTGATGGCGCGGCGCTCCGACGCGGAGGCGGACGACCCGCAGGCGCGGATGCTCGACGACTGGGTCAGCGGAATTCCCCTGGGCAGGCCGGGCAAGCCCGCCGACGTGGCCGAGCTCGTCGCGTTCCTGGTGTCCGGGCGGGCCGCCTGGATCAGCGGCTCGGACTTCCGCGTCGACGGTGGCTCCTACCGCGGGGTGTGAGCCGGCGCCGAACACCTCCGCCCACCGGCGCGAAACCCCGAGGTGCGGCCGGGAACCGTCAGGGCTGGGCGGCCAGGTCGGAGGAGTGGGTGCCGAGCGGGGTCACCTCGACCGTCGTGAACTCCCACAGCGGCAACGACGACAGGAACGCGTGCAGCTCGTCGTTGGACGGCACGTCGAAGACGCTGATGCTGCCGGGGTGGCCGACGACCCGCCACAGGTGCAGCCACACGCCCATCCTCTGCAGCTCCAGCGTCCGGTCCCGCTCGGCCTGGACCAGTTCGGTGCGGCGGTTCGGGTCGAGGTCATGGGGCAGGGAGACCTCCATGCGGACGTGGAAGAGCACGGTCACCTCCTGGTGCGGGGGCACCGCCGTGGTGCGGCGCTGTGACTCGGAATACCCGCCACCACGCCATTTGATGCGAACTTCGTCGCAAGGTCCACTGTGGACGGTGAGATGTCACGCGCGGTCATGCTCCGGTCACGCCGTCGATCCCCTCGCGCAGGAAGTCGGCGTGACCGTTGTGGCGCGCGTACTCGTGGCACAGGTGGTGCATCACCAGCCGCAGCGACACCTCGGCGTCCCAGCGCGGCTGGTAGGCCGTCACGTCGAGCGACTCGGCCTCGCGTTCGATCCGGCGCGAGTGCTCGACCTCGGCCTGCCACGCCGCGAAGGCCTCCGACCGGCTCGACCCCGAGGCGTCGTAGGCCACCTGGTAGTCGCCGGAGTCCGACCACACGAGCGGGACGTCCTCGCCGTCGACGACCTTGCGGAACCAGGTGCGCTCGACCTCCGCCATGTGCCGGACCAGGCCGAGCAGCGTGAGCGTGGAGGGCGGCATCGACCGGCGGCGCAGGTCGTCGTCGGACAGGCCCTCGCACTTCAGTGCGAGGGTGGCGCGGTGGAAGTCGAGGAACGCGCGGAGGGTCTCGCGCTCGCCGCCGGTCAGGGGTGGTTCTGGTCGGGTCACGCCGCACAGTCTCCAGCGCCGGGATGATCTCGCGCACCCGGATTCCGCCCATGAGCACCGCCACACCGCCGGGGTGCGCGCGGCGGCGCTACGGTGGCGGCATGACCTCACTCGACCAGGCCGAGTCGGAGTTCGCGGCGGCCCGGCCGAGGCTGTTCGGCATCGCCTACCGCATGACCGGCAGCGTGGCCGACGCCGAGGACCTGGTGCAGGAGGCGTGGCTGCGCTGGCAGCTCGCCGACCGCGCCGCCGTGCGCAACCCCGAGGCCTACCTCGCGACGGCGATCACCCGGCTCGCGATCAACGAGTCGCAGACGGCCCGTGCGCGCCGCGAGACCTACGTCGGCCCGTGGCTGCCCGAACCCGTCGACACGGCGGCGGACCCGCAGGTCGGCGCCGAGCGGGGCGCGGTGCTGGAGCTCGCGGTGCTGGTGCTGCTGGAGAAGCTGACACCGACCGAACGGGCCGCGTACGTGCTGCGCGAGGCGTTCGACTACCCCTACCGGGAGATCGCCGAGATCGTGCAGACCACCGAGGGCGCGACGCGGCAGCTCGTCAGCAGGGCGCGCAAGCACCTGGCGGACGAGCGCCGCGCCCCGGTCGACCGCGCGGACCAGCGCACGCTGCTGGAGGCGTTCGTGGCGGCCGCGCGGGCGGGCGACCTGGCGGGCCTCGAGGAGCTGTTCGCGCAGGACGTCGTGAGCTGCTCCGACAGCAACGGCGTGGTGCGCGCGGCGGGCCGCCCGCTCGTCGGTGCCGCGGTGGTGGCGAAGATCTTCGCGGCCTGGGCGCCGGGCTTCTGGGCGGGCGCGGAGGTCTCCTACGTCGAGGCGAACGGCCAGGCCGCGGTCCGGCTGCGCAAGGACGCGAGCACCTTCGCGGTGATCACCGTCACGGCGTCCGCCGAGGGAATCGACCAGGTGATGTGGCTGGTCAACCCGGCCAAGCTCGGCGCGTTCCGGTAGGGCTGTCACAACTCGCGGTGCTGTCCGGTCTCAGCTCGTGAACACCCGCGACGGGCGGGGACGCGCGAAGAGGACGGACACCATGAGGATCGTTGTCATCGGGGGCACCGGGC
>NZ_JBHXCW010000421.1:0-3360 GCF_042725365.1 Lentzea sp. NPDC060358
CGGTTCGTGCGGCGGGCCTCTCCACGTCGATGGCCGGTGTCGGGGTGTCAGCCGCGGCGGCGCAGGGTGCGCTGGACGTTGCGCATCTTCGCGCCCGCGGGCATCGGGCCCTTGGGCAGCGCGGCGCCGCGGCTCGCCAGCGCGGCGAGGCGGGTCTCGAGCGAGTCGACCTGGGCGGCCGTGATGTTGCGCGGCAGCTTCATCAGGGTCGACTGCAGCTTCTTCAGCGGGACCTGGCCCTCACCGGTGCCGATGATGAAGTCGTAGATCGGGGTCTCGCCGATGACGCGCGAGATGCGCTTCTTCTCCTGCGCGAGGAGCGGCTTCACCCGCTGCGGGGCGCCCTCGGCGACCAGGACCACGCCGGGACGGCCGAGCACGCGGTGCACGGCGTCGAGCTGGGTGGTGCCCGCGACGGCGGGGGTGACGCGCCAGCGGCCGCGCAGGTTCTCGAGCGCCCACGCACCGGCGCCGGGCTGGCCGTCCGCCTTGCGGAAGACGTTGCTCTGCACGCGGCGGCCGAAGATGATCACGGCCAGCAGCGCGCCGATAGCGACGCCCATCGGCACGAACAGCCAGAGCTGGCCGAAGAACAGGCCGAGGGCCACGGCGATCGCGGTGACGCCGAGCACCGAGCCCAGCATCATCGGGACGAGCGCCTTGTCCTCGCGGCGTTGCATCTTGAACGCCTCGAAGATCTGCTTTCGCCGCTCGCGTGATGCCGCGCGGCGAACCTTCGCCGCTTCCTTGGCAGCCGCCTTGTCCTGCTTACCAGCCATGAGCACAGGATACGGCGCGCTGGTCTCGGTGTTGCACCGGCCATCTGCGAGACTGCGGGGATGGAGGCGTTGCTGGAGGGTCTTGATCCGGAACAGCGCGCAGCGGTCGAGGCGCCGCGCGGCCCGGTGTGCGTGCTGGCGGGAGCCGGCACCGGCAAGACGCGCACCATCACGCACCGCATCGCCTACCTCTGCCAGCGCGGCCACGTCGCTCCGTCGCAGGTCCTGGCGGTCACGTTCACCAAGCGCGCGGCCGGTGAGATGCGCACGCGGCTGCGTTCGCTCGACGTGCACGGCGCGCAGGCCGTGACGTTCCACGCCGCCGCGTCGCGCCAGCTGCGCTACTTCTGGCCGCGCGTCATCGGCGGCCCGCGCTGGGAGCTCGTCGACCAGAAGATCCGCGTCGTCGCCCGCGCCGCGAACCGGCTGGGGCTGCCGACCGAGGCGGACGCGCTGCGCGACCTCACCAGCGAGATCGAGTGGGCGAAGGCGTCGCTGCTCGGCCCGGACGACTACCCGGTCGCCGCCGCCCGTGCCGCGCGGGACATCCCCGCGCCCGCCGAGCAGATCATGAAGCTCTACGCGACCTACGAGCAGCTCAAGAACGAGGCGCAGCTGCTCGACTTCGACGACCTGCTGCTCTACACGGCGGGCGCGCTGGAGGACAACGCGGAGGTCGCCCAGGAGTTCCGCGACCGCTACCGCTGCTTCGTCGTCGACGAGTACCAGGACGTGACGCCGCTGCAGCAGCGCGTGCTCGACTCGTGGCTCGGCGGCCGCGACGACCTGACGGTGGTCGGCGACGCGAACCAGACCATCTACTCCTTCGCCGGCGCCTCGCCGCAGCCGCTGCTCAACTTCGGGCGCCGGTTCCCCGAGGCGGTCGTCGTGCGGCTGGAGCGCGACTACCGGTCGACGCCGCAGGTCGTGGCGCTGGCCAACGACGTCATCAAGTGGGCGCGCGGCCGTCCCGCCGGCTCGCGGCTCAACCTGGTCGGCCAGCGCCCGGAGGGGCCGCTGCCGCGGTTCCACGAGTTCGACGACGAGCCCGCCGAGGCCGACGCGGTCGCCACCCGCGTCAAGGCGCTGCTCGACGAGGGCGTCGCCGCCTCCGAGATCGCGGTCCTCTACCGGGTGAACGCGCAGTCGGAGGTGTACGAGCAGGCGCTCGCCTCGCTCGGCATCCCGTACCTCGTGCGCGGCGGCGAGCGGTTCTTCGAGCGCGCCGAGGTGCGCCAGGCGATGATCGCGCTGCGCACCGCGGGCGAGGCGCCGGGCAGCCTGCCCGAGGTGGTCCGGTCGGTGCTCGCCCGCGTCGGGCTGACCGACGAACCGCCCACCGGCGGCTCCGCGCGGGAGCGCTGGGAGACGCTGCTCGCGCTGGTCGAGCTCGCCGAGGAGTTCGCCGTCTCCTCGCCGGAGGCCGACCTGCCCCGGTTCTGCGCCGAGCTGGACGTGCGCGCCGAGGCGCAGCACCCGCCGACCGTGGAGGGCGTGACGCTGGCGTCGCTGCACGCGTCGAAGGGACTCGAGTGGGACGCCGTGTTCCTCGTCGGACTGGTCGAGGGCACCATGCCGATCCAGTACGCCGACGGCGACGAGGCGAAGATCGAGGAAGAACGCCGCCTCCTGTACGTGGGCGTCACCCGCGCGCGTGAGCACCTTTGGCTGTCGTGGGCGCTGGCGCGCGCGGCCGGGGGGCGCAAGTACCGTCGCCGCTCGCGGTTCCTCTACAGCCTGGTGCCGGAGAACCACCCCGCCGCCCGTGTATCCGGCGGCGCGCAGCGCCCTCCTCTGATGAAGAAGGAGAAACCGACCTGCCGGGTGTGCGCGGCGACCCTGGTCGACGCGCAGGCCGTCAAGCTCGGTCGGTGCAGGTCCTGCCCGTCCGATGTGGACGAAGAACTGCTCGAGTCGCTGCGCCGGTGGAGGTCGTCGCGGGCACGGGAGCTGAAGGTCCCCGCGTACGTGGTCTTCACCGACGCGACGCTCATGGCGATCGCCGAGCAGCGGCCCACGGACACGGCCGGGCTCGTGGCGATCTCCGGCATCGGCGCGTCCAAGCTCGACAAGTTCGGCGACGACGTGTTGGGCCTGGTCCGGGCCGGTGTCGGGTACCCCGCCACCTGATCGGGACAAGTTTCGTTAAATAGGTTGCGAGCCCGTGGGACGGGGTCATAACCTGCTCATGCCGGGTCCGGAGGACCCGTCTGGGGAAGAAGAACTACTACACAGCTCTCGATGGCAGAGCTCTCTTGTTCGGAGGAGGTGGCCCGTTGTGAAGATCTTCAGCATCTCGCGCGCGCTCGGCCTCCCGTTGACCGAGGGCATCTGCACGTCCACCTCCGCTCAGGCCATGTGGCAGAAGTCTGCCCACCGGCCAGTGGCACCGCTGGGTCGTGAGCGTGGCACCGATCTGCTCGTCGAGCAGCCGATCGTGCTGCCCGCAGTCGAAGACAACTACACGAATGCGCTGTCCGCGCATCAAGTGAGAAGGCTCCTGCCGACCTCCTAGAGGGGGTCGAAGGACCACCAGGCTCACGAAAGCCGCGGACTCGCACAGAGTCCCGCGCTCCGAACC
>NZ_JBHXCW010000422.1:0-3351 GCF_042725365.1 Lentzea sp. NPDC060358
CGACGAGAACGCCACCGGAGTCCCCCGGTGCCGATCTCGTGGCGGTTTCACGTCTCACCCGACCGTATGGGCAGTGGAGCAGGTCTGCACAACGGGAGCGGCGCGAACCTCAGACCTCACGGCTCTGGTCGATCGCGGCGGCGTCCAGCACCTCGTCGAACGACCCGTACAGGCCGTCCGGGACGGCGTGCAGCGCGTGCACCGTGTCCTCGTCGGCGTTGTTGCGGGACGCGTGGTCCACCAGCTGGCCCTTGTCCGCCGGGTAGGACACGTCGGCCAGGAACTCGCGCAGCCGGTCGACGGTGGTGGTGTCGCTCATCGCTCTCCTCGGGGGTCGGTTCTCGTTCCACCGACTACCCGGCAGATTCCGGGTCTAACGCGAATGTGGTGCTGGGCGCCTTTTCGGGGGATCGATGTGCGGTCGGGGCTCCCCCGGTCCCTCCCTGCCGCAGTCCACTGTGGAGGCGCTCAGCCCGCCTCGGGGCCGAGCCGTTCCAGCCGCGCCGGGACGTGCTTGTGCCACGGCGTGCCCGCCCACTCGTCGCGGTCCTCGGCGGCGGTCAGCTCGTTGGGGGCCACGCCCGTGCGTTCCCGGACCGTGAGGCCCAGGCCGTTGGGCAGGGAGATGTGGCCCGCGCGCATCGTGTCGGTGGTGTCGACGGACACCTCCGCGGTGCCGCGGCGGGTGGTGAGCCTGACGCGGTCGCCGGACGTCACGCCCAGGCGTGCCGCGTCGGTGGTGCTCATGCGCAGGCGGCCGTCCTGGTCTCGGCGGCGCCAGGCCGGGTCGCGCATGATGGTGTTCGCGGTGAAGGCCCGGCGTTCGCCCGCGGACAGGACGAACGGCCAGTCCGGGTCCTGGCGCGGGGCCGGGCGGTCGCGCAGGGCGGCCACGGCGGCGAGCAGTTCCGGTACGTCGAGGTGGATCCGGCCGCCCTTCAGGCGTTGCCAGGACACGTCGTACTCGTCGTCGGTGATGTGCAGGCCGTGGGGGCTGGTCACGATCGCGTCGAAGAGGCGCTCTCCCGCTTCCAGACCCGTGCCGTGGCCTGCCTTCTCCACGCCCGCCGGGTTCTTGCGGGCGCACTCGTGGGCGGCCATCCACAGGACCGCGGCGGCCGAGGCGTCGTGCGGCAGGGTCGGGCCCAGGGTGCGGTACAGCAGGACGGGCGCCAGCCGTCGCTTCGCCGGGTCCGCGAGGGCGCCGAGGAAGGCCTGCGCGAAGGCGGCGCGGCCGGTGGCCGCTGCCGCGCGCAGGGGTGCGTAGTCGGCTTCGGTCAGGGCGCCGGAGGCCTCGACCAGCCTCGCGTGGATCTCCGGTTCCGGCAGCACGCCCCGCGGGGCTCGCACGACCGGGTGGCGCAGGTGGAAGACGTTGCGCGGGAAGTCGAAGTTGAAGAACGTGGCCTCGAACTTCTCGAACTGCGTCGGGGCCGGGAGCACGTAGTCGGCGAGGCGGGCGGTCTCGGTCATCGCGATGTCGACGACGACCACGAGCTCCAGCGCGGCGAGCGCCTCGCGCATCTTCGCCGAGTCGGCCAGGGAGTGCGCGGGGTTCGCGCTCTCGACCAGCATCGCCCGGTAGCGGGCCGGGTGATCGGTGAGAATCTCCTCCGCGATCACGTTCGACGGCACGAGTCCGCTGATGATCCGCGCGCCCGCCACCGGGCTGCGCGGGCCCTCGTCGCCCGCGTGCCCGCGGTCGCGGCCGATCGGCACGAGGCTCGACGGGACGTACTGGGCGCCGCGCTTGCCGAAGTGGCCGGTGAGCAGCCAGACGAGCTTCTCGACGTAGCTCACGAGCGTGGAGTCGCGGTTCATCTGGACGCCGAGGTCCTCGAACACGGCGACGGAGTCCGCGGCGGCGATCCGGGCCGCGACCGCGCGCACCAGGGCCTCGTCCACGTCGGCGACGGCGCAGTGGTCGCCGACCGGCACCTCCCGCAGCACGGCGGTGACGGCGTCGAGGCCGTCCGCGTGCTCGGCGAGCCAGTCGGTCGCGATCAGGTCCTCCTGCACGAGCACCGCGGCCAGCGCGGTCAGCAGGTAGAGGTCGGTGCCGGGGCGCACCTGGAGGTGGAAGTCGGCCAGCTCCGCCGTCTCGGTCCGGACCGGGTCGATGACGACCATCGAGCGGGCCGGGTCCTTGGCGATGTCCTTGAGCACCGACCGCGCCCGCGGGAAGCCGTGCGACTGGTACGGGTTCTTGCCGACGAACAGCGCCACCTCGCAGTGCTCGAAGTCGGCGCGGGTCATGTTCCCGAGCATCCGGGCGCTCACCCAGAACTCGCCGGTCTTCTCCTGCGCGAGCGCGGACGAGCGGTACCGGGCGCCGAACGCGGCGAGGGTCGCGGCGGAGTAAGCGCCGCCGAGGTGGTTGCCCTGCCCGCCACCGCCGTAGTAGAAGATCGTCTCCCCGCCGAAGGTGTCGCGGACGTGGCCGAGGCGGGCGGCGATCTCGCTGATCGCGGTGTCCCAGTCGATTTCCTCGAACGTGCCGTCGGCCCGCCTGCGCAGCGGGTGCGTGACGCGGCCGGTGTCGCCGTTCTGGTGCAGGCCGAGGCGCAGCGCCTTGTTGCAGGTGTACCCGGCGGAGGCGGGGTGCAGCTGGTTGCCGCGGATCTTGTCGAACGACCGGCCGTCGTCGCCGACGAGGACCTCGATCCCGCAGTTGCACTCGCAGAGGATGCAGGCGCTGGGCTTCCACATGGGCCGGGCTCCTAGTCTCGTCGCTGGAGGAGGGGCGCGATCTCGACGAGCACGTCGTCGAGCGGGGCCAGGTCGCGGCGCGCACGGCAGAGGATGATCGCACCCTCGATCACGGACACGACCACCGTCGCCAGCCGCTCCGCTCGCGGCGCGTCGAACCCGTTGTCCCGCAAGGCTTCGGCGATGCTGTCGTGCCACCGGGCGAAGATCTCGCGCACCACGTCACCGGCTTCGGGGACGAGGTCGCGGCCGTCCAGGGCCATCGCCGCGACGGGACAGCCGGCCCGGAAGCCGGTCTTGGTGAGCGCGCGTTTCCAGAACGCGACGAGCCGCTGCACCATCAGCGCGACGTCGCCCTCGGCCGCCGACTCGCTGACCACGGCGGCGATGTGGTCCCCCGCCTGCCGCACCGCGCCGAGCACCATCTCGCTCCGGCCGCCCGGGAAGTGGTGGTAGACCGACCCGCGCGGCGCGCCGCTGTGCGCGAGGACGGCGTCGACCGTGACCCCGGCCGCGCCGCGTTCGCGCAGCAGCAGGACGGCGCTGTCGAGCATCCGCTGCTTGGTGTCCCGCTTGGCCCGGTCGCTCATCGCACCCCCGGATCGGGAGTATGGCAGAGACCATAATCCGTGTCACGGGAAC
>NZ_JBHXCW010000423.1:0-3309 GCF_042725365.1 Lentzea sp. NPDC060358
GGGACACCGCGACCTGGGAACCCGCCTGCCCGGCCCCGACGACGACTACCGACTCGCCGCGCATGTCAGTAGTTGCCCAGCCCGCCGCAGACGTTGAGCGCCTGCGCGGTGATCGAGGACGCGGTGTCCGTGGTCAGGTACGTCACGAGACCGGCGACCTCTTCCGGCGTGCTGTACCGACCCAGCGGGATCTTGGCGTTGAACTTCTCGAGGACCTCGTCCTCGGTGACGCCCCAGTGGTTGGCGTACCCCTGGCGCACCCGGCTCGCCATCGGCGTCTCGACGTAGCCGGGGCACACCGCGTTGACGGTGATGCCGGTCTTCGCGAGCTCGATGCCGACGGCCTTGCTGAAGCCGACGACGCCGTGCTTGGACGCCGAGTAGGGCGCGGCGAACACGACGCCCTGCTTGCCCCCGGTGGAGGCGATGTTGATGATCCGGCCCCAGCTCTGCTCGGCCATCCTGCCGGTGCTCAGGACCTCTTTGGTGAAGCGGAAGACACCGTTGAGGTTGGTGTCGATGACGTCGAGCCAGAGGTTCTCGTCCAGCTCGGCGGTGATGCCGCCACCGCCGCGCCCGGCGTTGTTGACGAGGATCTCGATGGGCCCGAACACCTCGACGGCCTTCTCGACGGCCTTGTGGATGTCCTCTGTGGACGTCACGTCGGACGCCGCGCCGTCCGCCTCGATGCCCTCTTCACGGAGCTGCTTCACCGTGGTCTGGACGTTCTCGGCGTTGCGGGCGACGACGAAGACGGCGTGCCCCTGGTTGCCGAGGCTGCGCGCGACCTCGAGACCGATACCGCTGGTAGCGCCCGTGACCAGGGCGACCCGTCGCTGGCTCATGCTCATTCTCTCCCTCAGAGTTGCTTCTCAGGCATGTGCACGACGAGCCCGTCCTGCTCCTCGGTCACGGGGATCTGGCAGCTCAGGCGGCTGTTCTCCTTGCGCTCGCAGGCCGTGAAGTAGAGGAGCTCGTCCTCGACCTGGTGCATCTGGGACAGCGGCTTGGTGTTCTCGGGGTCCACGTACACGTGGCAGGTCCCGCACGACGCCCCGCCACCGCACTGCGCGACGATTCCCTTGATGCCGTTGAGAACCGCGCCGCGCATCACGGAGTCGTTCTGGGCAACGTCGACAACGGTCTCGATGCCGTCGTGCGAAACGTAAGTGATCTTTGGCATGGCAGTTCTCCCACGGATCTGCGGCTCGCCGGACGTGGTCCACCTTGAACGGCGGCGCTGTGCACGTGGTGGAGACCACCTTGAGCGTTCCCGGCTTGCCGTTCCGGCAAGTTCCCGTGCTTCCCGGCAGCGGGTGCGGAGAGGATCGGGTCATGGCCAGGAGACGCGACCAGCCGCCGCCGAAGAGCGGTGGGAGTGAGACCGAGGTCCTGCGCGGGTTTCTCGACTACCTGCGCGAGGCCGTGGTCGCCAAGGTGGAGGGAGCGCCGGAACCGCAGGTGCGCACGGCGATGGTGCCGTCGGGCACGAACCTGCTGGGGCTGGTGCGCCACCTCACGTTCGTGGAGCGGGCGACGTTCCTCGGCAGGAAGCCGCGGAGCTGGCCGGCGACCTTCCACGTGCCCGGCGGCGACAGCGTCGCGGACGTCGTGGCCGGGTACCGGGAAGCGGTCGAGCGGTCGAACGAGGTGCTCGACGGGAGCGCCGCGCAGGACGTCCGGTGGCGGCTCGTGCACATGATCGAGGAGACCGGCCGGCACGCCGGGCACGCCGACGTCGTCCGCGAGCTGATCGACGGCTCGACCGGTCGCTGAGGCGGGAGTTCCAGGGGCGTTCGAGCAGCGGTTGCGACGCTGCGGTGTCGGCGCACACCCCACACGCGGAGGTTCCACCGTGCCCCTCAAGGAGTTCTACGACCAGCAGGTGAACTGGTCACCGCCGTTCGAGGACGGCCTTGAACGCGCGACGGTCGTCGTGCCACGCGACTACTCCGATCCGGACGGTCCCAAGCTCACCGTCGCCCTCGCCCGCCTCAAGGCCACCGACCCGCGCAAGCGCCGCGGTGTCCTGCTGGCCGTCAACGGCGGGCCCGGTGGCGACGGCGGCGACGGGCTGGCCCTGATCAAGCACTTCGGCAAGCGGGTGCGCACCGCCTACGACCTCATCGGGTTCGACCCGCGCGGGTACGGCGAGTCGACCAAGCTCTACAGCGAGGTCACGGTTCCCAAGGCGCCCTTCGACTCGCGGCCGCCCGACTCGCTCTTCGAGCAGCTCGCCGAGGACATGCGGCTGCGCGAGCTCGGGTGCCAGAAGGCCGGCGGCGAGCTGCGCCAGCACATCACGACGCGCAACACCGCGCGGGACATGGACCTCATCCGGGTCGTGCTCGGCGAGGAGAAGATCTCGTTCGTCGGATACGCCTACGGCACCTACGTCGGCGCCGTCTACGGGACGATGTTCCCCGAGAACCTAGACCGCACGGTGTTCGACTCGTGCATCAACCCGCAGTGGACCTGGCGCGACCAGTTCGTCACGCAGGCCGAGGCCGTCTACCGCAACGTCGAGCTGTGGGCGGAGTGGACCGCCGAGCGCGACGGGCACTTCCACCTCGGCCGGGACGGGCAGGCGGTGATCGACGAGGTCGAGAAGGTCGTCGCCAAGCTCGACGAGCAGGACCAGGTGCACCTGCGCACGCTGCTCGACGGCGCGGTCGGCACCAGGGCCACGGACCGGGCGCAGTGGGACTCGCTGGGCTACCTCATCGGCGACCTGAACACCGCCCTCGACGACGGCAACCTCGACAAGGCGCGCACGCTGATCGTCGGGCAGGGCACGTGGCGGCCGCAGGACTCCGAGGGCGACCTGCGGGTCGGCGTGCTGGAGGCCATCACGCTGGAGACCTGCTGGCCGCAGGACCTGGAGGTCTACTACCGCGACGTCCGCAAGCACCGCGCGGAGCACCCGTACGGCTACGGCGTCCTGCGCGCCCAGCCGTGGGTCGGCGCGTTCCGGACGTTCGAGAGCCTCGAGCCGCCGACGAAGCTCGCGCAGCCCGGCTACCCGAAGGGGCTCGTCGTGCAGGCCGACGGCGACCCGATGGACCGGGTCGAGGGCGGCATCGAGCTGGCCGCGCTGCTCGGCCACCCGCTGGTCGTCATCGAGGACTCCGGCGACCACGAGGTGTACGCGCTGGTGGGCAACGAGGTCCTCGACGCGCTGGTCGACGACTACCTCGTCGACGGCGTGCTGCCCGAGTCCAAGCACACCCGGATCCCCGGCCACGTGCGGCGCCCGGACATCCCGAAGGACTGACGCGGCAACGCGAAAGGGCCCCGCTCACGAGGAGC
>NZ_JBHXCW010000424.1:0-3233 GCF_042725365.1 Lentzea sp. NPDC060358
CGCTGGCTGCGTCGACGCTGGCTGCGTCGACGCTGGCTGCGCTGGCGCGGGCTGCTGCGGCGCCGGCTGCTGCGGCGCGGAGTCGCGGGTGGCGGGAGCGGCGGACCCGGCGTTTTCCTCGGTCGTGCCGACGGGCCGGTAGCCCTTCTTCTCCTTGTCCGCCACCAGCTTGGCGACGTGCGCCTCGGCCGCCTCCTCGGTGTCGAGCTCCTTGGTCTGCGTCTGGCCGTTGGTCTGCAGCCGTCCGAACCGGACGGTCACCTCCGTGCCCTCGCGGTCGATCTCCCAGAACTTCGCGGAGCTGCCCGCGACGAGTTCCCACCTGCGCACTTGCTGTACCTCCGTGCTCTTGCGGACAAAGGGGATGGTCGCGCTCAGGCGCGCAGGAACTCCAGTTCGGACACCAGCTCCGAGACCGTGATCCGGTCCGGCTCGAAGGTGTCCGCGGCGTTGCGCTGCGACGACCAGTAGCCCTGGCCGTCGGAGGAGAACCACAGCTCGGTGATCTTGAGCTCCGGGAAGATGTCGATCGCACCCGCCGCGATGCCGGGGTCGAGCGAGGCGACGAGGGCGCCGCCGGAGGGCAGCGGGCGGGTCATCCAGCACTCGACGCCGCCGTCCTGCGGCTCGCCGCGGACCCAGCCCCTCTTGGTGAGGCTGAGGACCTTGCCCACCGGGAGGTCGACGCCGCAGTACCGCTTGAGCTGCGGCAGCACGTCGCCGCCGGACGGCAGCACGTGCAGCGGCCGGCCGAGCTGCGGGAACGGCTGGAGGATCTCGTAGTCGGCGAACACCTCGCCCCACGCCTCCAGCCGGTCGCGCAGGTCCACCGGGTGCGCCACGCGGATCGACGCGCCCTCGGGGAGGGTGAACTCGTCGTCGTTCGCGTCGGCGAGCGTGCGGTCCTCGGCCAGCCGGAACGACTGCCCGCCGTCGGTGATCCAGACCAGGCGGCGGACGATGTGCCAGAGCAGCGGGTGGCCGGCCAGGACGGTGTGGAACTCCTCGGTGGTCCAGGTGCGCTGGTCGACCATCGCCCGCTCCAGGCGGTGGATCTGGTCGGAGGCGACGGCGCGGACGTCCTTCTTCAAGGCCGCGAACCGCTTGTGCTCGAGCGGCGCCTTGTCCTGGTCGTCCTTGGCGCCGGGCTTGGGCAGGTCCTTGCGGCGCTTGCCGTCCGGGTCGAGCACGAACGGCTTGAGCTGCTCGTCGAACCCGACGGTGAACTGCCGCGGGCCGTAGTCGATCACCAGCGACGCCTCGTCGTCGAGGCCGAGCCGCGGCACGAGGCGGTCCGCGAGCTGGTCGCGGCTCAGGCCGAGCTCGGTGGCGATCTGGGAGACCTTCTCCTGGGCCTTGGTCTTGAGGCCCTTGAACTTCACCTTCTCCGCGATGCTGTTGAGGTGCGACAGCGCCACCTCGGTGCCGATGTCGGCGAGCACGTCGAGAGCCGTCACGGCGCGCGCGTGCTGGCTCTCGCCCGGCCACACGCGGATGAGCGGGGACAGCGCCCGCACCGTCGAGTCGTCGCCGAACCAGCCCAGGGCGTGGAGCGCCCAGCCCTCCTTCGAGGGTGCGCCGATCTCCTGCCAGCGCTGGAAGACGGCCCAGGCGAACTCGGCCAGCGAGCCGCGGTCGAGCGCCTCCCTGGCGACCTGCAGACCCGCGTAGACGTCACCGGGCCGCGACAGCGCCGCCGTCATGAGCAGGTGCCGCGCGGCCTCGGGCGACAGCGCGTGCTTGCGGTCCGCGAGCAGGACCTGGGGGAGCAGCCGGGTGTCGGCCCACTCGCCGACCGACGGCAGCCGCGCGGGCAGCACGTCGACCGGGTCGACGGCCAGGAACGCCTCCAGCGCGGCGGCGGCCTGCGGCGTGGGGGCGAGCGCCACCACGTCGACGCCCATGCCGTGCAGGTGCCGCAGCGCGGCCTCGGCGTTGCGGCGCTCGGCACGCGCCTTGCCCAGGGCGGGCGGGATGAGGAAGCGGGCGGCGGTCTCGCGGTGCCGGGCCAGCCACTCCAGCGCGACCTTGCGGACCTGCTTGAGCCGCACGAGCCAGTCGGCCATCAACGCCGCGACCTCGGGCGTGGCGAAGGGCAGCACGACCACGGCCGCCCCGGAGCTCGACTCGACGATCCGCAGCAGCGGCGGCAGCGCGTCGAACCCGAACCGCGCGCCCAGCATCTTGCCGGTGGCCTCGGCGCTCCAGCCGAGCTTCGGGTGCCAGTCCGCGAGCAACGGCCGCACCTCCTCCTCGGGGGCGAGGGCGAACAGGTCGCGCATCCGGTAGCCGATGCGGTTCGCGCGGAACTCCTTCATCAGCTCCTGCCACGTCACGCGCTGGTGCGTGTAGCGGCCCAGGTTCAGCCACTGCTCGCGCTCGCCCGGCTCCCACACCGCCGACGCCTGCGGCACCGGGAGGCCGTCGAGGACGACGGCCTTGACCGCGGGCTTGCGGTGCAGCCACGGCGGCGAGGCGAGCAGCGGCGGCAGCGCCTCGACCGGCGCCTCCGGCACCTCGGCCTCCTCGACCGCGACGAAGCCCTCCGGCGCCTCGAGCTGCGGGTAGGTCCGCAGGTGCACGCTCAGCAACTGCCGCAACCCGGCGTTCGCGCCCGCCCGCTCACCGAGCAGCCGGGCCGCCCGGGCCGGGAACGCCGCCATCGCGGACAGCAGCGCCGGCCGCGCGTACTTGGTGTCGGCGCGGTCGAGCAGGATCGTGAACGCCTCGTCGGTCGGCAGCGCCGCCAGCACCTTCAGGACCTGCTTGCGCCCGTCCGCGCGCTGGTACTGGTGGTCGAGCGCGGTGGCCAGCAGCGGCGCGACGGCCGGACCCAGCAGGTAGACGGCCGTGTGCAGGATGAACGTGCTGTTGGTGATCGACGACTGGGCCTGTTCGAACTCCTCGAACGTGCTCGCGCTGCACGGCAGGATCCACCACCGCGTGCCGGAGTGCGGCGTCTGGCACGCCTCGGCGAACCAGTCGGGGTTGCCCGGCAGCAGGAACGCCCGCACGAGCTTCGCGGTCGGCTCGGTCAGCAGGTCGAGGCCGTCGATCCCCGCCAGCACGGCCTCGGCGGCCTCCCGCTCGGCGTCGCTCGCCACCGCCAGCGCGTACCGGATCGACAGCAGCATCCGGCCCTCGACCCGGTCGAGGATGACGTGGAAGTGGCCGCTGCGGGACATCAGGCGCTCGGTGCCGTACGAGTGCTGCTGCGGCAGCCACTCCGGCAA
>NZ_JBHXCW010000425.1:0-3162 GCF_042725365.1 Lentzea sp. NPDC060358
GGTGGACGGTGCTGCCGGCGGGGAGGCGGGCTTCGCGCGCGCCTGGAGTCGTCGGGTCACCACGACTTCGTGCACCTGGGCGGCCCCGCCGCGGTGTGGTCGAACCACCGGCGGGTGCGGGGCCCGCGGGGTCGCGCGCGACTCCCGGGCTGGTCCGGGCCGAGCTCCGGCGGCGGGGTCGCCGCAGCCGAGCAGGCGGTGGAGGTCGGGTCGGCCGCGTTCATCGCCGTCGACGACCTGGGGGTGGGGTGTGCCGGACCACCTCGTCCACCCGAGGCGCACCGGGGGCTCCCGATCACGCCGCGGTGCGTTCCCACATCACGCGGATGTATTCCTGAACGCGCCGGGACAAGTCCTCCGGGCGACGACGAAGCCTCTTCGGGTGACTGCTCCGCACGGCCCGTGAGCGAACGCTAGTCGTAACCGCGAACGTGGCCGTCTTCGTCGGCGAGAATTTCGTACCCGTCCATGCCAAGCTCCTTTCGTTGGTGTCCGACCCCACAAAGCTAGAGGCTTTCCAGCGTCCTGTGGAGTGAATTTCCGCCGCAACCGGGGTAGTCGCGCGCGGACCGCGGGAGCCGTCTGGACCTCTCCGACCGCCTAGCCCGCCTGTGTTCCACACCACACCCCAAGGCCACAGAGCGGCTACGCACCGCCTCATCAGGCACTCGTGCTGGTCCGCGTTTTCGTCCTTGATGACCCATCTGGAGGACTTAAGCAATGCGAACGATGCTCACCGTCATCGCACTGATGTTGTCACTGTCAGTGCCCACCTCCTTCGCGGCGACCGTCGACCCCGTCGCGAAGACCGTGCAGCTCATCAACTCCTACCGCGCGAAACACGGCGTGCGGCCTCTCACCCTCGATTCCACGATCAGCCGGACAGCGCAGGACTGGGCCGACCAGCTCCACCGGACGGCTGCTTTCGAGCACCGGCCGAACAACGCCTACAGTGAAAATCTTTTCTGGATGGGCGGCCGCACGCGGAAAATCGACGAGGTCATCCAGAAAGCGCTTGAAAGCTGGTACGGCGAATCGCGTGGCTACCAGTACAGCAAGGAGATGACGCCGTCCACGATCAATTACGGCGTCCTGCACTTCACCGCGATGGTCTGGAAGTCGTCCGATCGGGTGGGCGTGGGCCTCAAGCAGGGTGCGAACGGCAACTACGTGGTGGTCAACTTCGCCCTGCGCGGCAACGTCCTGAACCAGTTCGTCCTGAACGTCCCGCCGCCGGTCACCGCGGCCCGGCAGTCTCCGTAACCGCCCTCAGCGCCGCCACGACCGCCGAGAACGGCGGCAGGAACGGCTTCCCCACCGGTACCTCTCCCCGCCACCGGACCCCACCGCCGTCGATCCGCGACGGCGGCAGCGGCACGAGCGTGCCCAGCCGGTGCGTCAGCGCGCCGCGCGCCCGCAACCGGATCAGGTTGACCTGCGAGGCCTCGTCGGCGGACTCGGCGAGCAGGAGCCACCGCCCCGGCGAACCGGGCAGCACCACCACCGGACCGCCGAGCATGCGCACGGACAGGTAGTGCTGCACCTCCCGGCCGGTCCCCGCCGCCATCTCCACGGCCGACACCTGGTGGTCGGTGGTGAGCAGCAGCCGGTTCTCCGACCGCAGCACGAGCCACCCCCAGTCCGCGCAGCGCTCGATCGCGGCCGAGAACGTGTCGAGCCGCGGCAGGACCCCGGACGGCAGTACCTTCTCAGGCGAGTTCATCGTCCTCACCCCCACTTGGTCGGTGCGGTGCAACTCCGATCACACGATTTGACTCTCCCCCGCCAGGAATCCACTATCGGGCCGCCATCGGCACACTCGAACGGGGCTGGAGAGCGTGACTCACCTGCGGGAACGGCACGTCACCATGATCGCGCTGGGTGGCGTGATCGGAGCGGGGCTCTTCGTCGGCACCGGTGCGGGCATCGCCCTGGCCGGACCGGCGGTCCTGCTCTCGTTCGGACTGGCCGGCGCCCTGGCCCTGCTCGTGATGCGGATGCTCGGGGAGATGGCCGCGGAACACCCGAGCCGCGGCGCGTTCTCCGTGCACGCCGAGAAGGCGATCGGCCCGTGGGCCGGCTTCACCGTCGGCTGGGTCTACTGGTCGGCGGTCGGCGTGGTGCTCGCCGTCGAGGCGACCGGCGCGGCCAAGATCGCCTCCGGCTGGCTGCCCGCCGTGCCGCAGTGGGCCTGGGTGCTGGTGTTCATGGCCGCGCTCACCGCGGTGAACCTCGCCGACGTCCGCCGCTTCGGCGAGTTCGAGTTCTGGTTCGCGGGCCTCAAGGTCGCCGCGATCGTGCTCTTCCTGCTGCTCGGCGTGGCGGCCGTCGCGGGCGTGCTGCCCGGCGTCGAGTCCCCCGGTGCGGCGAACCTGCGCGACTTCCTGCCGAACGGCTGGGGCGGCGTGGTCGCCGGGTTCATGGTGACGGTGTTCGCGTTCGGCGGACTCGAGGTCATCACCATCGCCGCCGCCGACGCCGAGCACCCCGCGCACGCCATCCGCAAGGCCGTCCGCACGGCCATGACCCGGCTGGTCGTCTTCTACCTGGGCTCGCTGGCCGTGGTCGTGACCCTGTTGCCGTGGAACGACTCCGAGGTCGGCGCCAGCCCGTACGTGGCGGTGCTGGACCGCATCGGCGTCCCGGCGGCCGGGCAGGTCATGAACGTCGTCATCTTCGTCGCGCTGCTGAGCGCGATCAACGCCACCCTCTACGGCGCCGCCCGCATGCTCAGCTCGCTCGCCGACCGCGGCGAGGCCCCCGGTGCGCTGGCGACGAAGGCCGGTGGCGTGCCGCGCAACGCCGTGCTGGCGTCCACCGCGTTCGGGTTCTTCTCCGTGCTGCTCAACTACCTGTGGCCGGACACCGTGTTCCTGGTGCTGCTCAACGCCGTCGGCTCGGCGCTGCTGATCGTCTGGGCGTTCGTCGCGGTGTCCCAGCTCCGGCTGCGCCGCGACACGCCCGAGCCGAAAGTCCCGATGTGGGGGTTCCCGTACCTGTCCTGGGTGGCGCTGGCGGCGATCGCCGTCGTCGTCGTGCTGATGCTGCTCGACGACCAGGCCCGCGGCCAGATCCTCTCCACCGGCGTGTTCGTCGGCGTCTTCGCCGTGCTCGGACTCGTCCGGTCGCGCTCGCTCAGCCGGGACAGGCCCCAGGGCCTGT
>NZ_JBHXCW010000426.1:0-3117 GCF_042725365.1 Lentzea sp. NPDC060358
GAGGTGCCCGAGCCAGGGCACCTCACCGTCGAGCAGCAGCAGCCGGTCCCGTCAGTTCTCCAGGCCGGAGCAGCAACCGGGCACGACCCGCGCACCGGTGGCGGTGTCCGCCAACGCCCGGCCGAACAGGTCGCGCTCCATCCGGCCGGACAGCTCGACGTAGCTGCCGGTCACCTCCACCACGGCGCGCATCGCGATCACCCGCCCATCGTGGTGCCTCCCCATGACCACGGGTATCCGATTTCGGGTACCGCTCCCCCGTTGGAGTGACGAAGGCCACCGACCGGATCGGTCGGTTTACCTACCGAACCGGTCGGTAAACGACGTAAAGTCATCGACATGCCACGACCGCTCAGGGCCGGAGTCGACGAGACGATCCTCGACGCCGCCGCCGCCCTCTTCGCGCGGCACGGCTTCGAACAGACCTCGTTGAAGTCGCTCGCCGACGCCGTCGGCCTGTCCAAGGCCGGCCTGCTGCACCACTTCCCGAGCAAGGACGCCCTCTTCGAGGCGGCCTGGGAGCAGAGCCGGGTGATCTGCCGGCACGTGCTCGACCTCGTCGCCGACCTGCCGGCTGGGCCCGCGCGGGAACGCCGGTCGATCGAGCTGCTCACCGACTACGCGCTGGACCGGCCGGGAATGGTGTCGCTGCTGTTCCGGTCGATGACGGCGCCCGGTGAGGACCCGCAGCAGGCGCAGGACGAGCTGCTGCTCAACGAGATGTTCGTCATCAAGCCCGACGAAGAACTGCCGCGCGCCATCCGGATCGTCGGCGCGCTCAGCGCCATGGCCGTCCTCACCCTCCTGGCCAACCAGGAGGGTGGCGACAAGACGACGTGGCGCCCCCTGATCCTCGCTACCTGTTACGACGCACTCGGGCACCGGGAGGCCTGACCACCATGGCGAAACTGCTCTACAGACTGGGCAAGGGTGCACACCGGCACCGCCTCCTGGTCGTCCTGATCTGGCTGCTCGTGCTCGTGGGCTCCGGTGTCGGCGCCTTCACGCTGGGCGGCGAGACGTCGAACTCCATGTCCATCCCCGGCCAGGAGTCGACGACCGCGCTCGAGCGGATCCAGCAGAAGTTCGGCTCCGGTGAGACCGCCTCCGCCCGTGTCGTCATCAAGGCCCCCGAGGGCCAGAAGCTCCCGCAGCACGTCAAGACGATCACCGACCTGGTGGCCGACGAGTCCGGGCTGAAGGGCGTGCGGTCGGCGACCAACCCGCTCGACCCGGCGGCGCCCAGCGTCAACAAGGACCTCGAGGTCGGCTACAGCACCGTCACCTACGACGTGAAGCCCGGCGAGGTCACCGACGAGCAGCGCGCCGAGCTCACCAAGGCCGCCGACAAGGCGCGCGCGGCCGGGCTGACCGTCGAGCTGTCCGGCACCGCGATGCAGGAGACGCCGCACGTCGGCGGGCCCACCGAGGCCATCGGTGTCGTGCTCGCGCTCGTCGTGCTCGCGCTGACCTACGGCTCGCTCGTGACCGCCGGCATGAACCTGCTGAGCGCCGGCATCGGCGTCGGCATCGGCACGCTCGGCATCACCATCGCGACCGGGTTCATGGACCTGCAGTCGACCACGCCGATCCTCGCCTCGATGCTGGGTCTCGCGGTCGGCATCGACTACGCGCTGTTCATCATCAACCGCTACCGCCAGGAGCTGCGGCGCGGCTCGGACGTCGGCCACGCCGTCGCCACCGCGGTCGGCACGGCCGGGTCCGCGGTCGTCACCGCCGGTCTGACCGTCGTCATCGCGCTGGTGGGCCTCGCGATCGCCGGCATCCCGTTCCTCACGCAGATGGGCGTCTCCGCCGCGGCCACGATCGTCGTGTCCGTGCTGATCGCCATCACGCTGGTGCCCGCCGTGCTGGCCATGCTCGGCCGCCGGGTGCTGACCCGCAAGGAGCGCTCGGCCACCGCCGAGAACCCCGTCGAGCCCAAGGACCGCGGCGTCATCCGCGGCTGGGGCGGCGCGATCACCCGCAACCGCGTGGTGGCCCTGCTGCTGTCGGTCGTGGCGCTCGGCATCGTCGCGATCCCGGTGGCCTCCATGGACACCACGCTGATCCAGCGGCCGCCGGCCGGCTCCACGCAGGAGCGCGCCGACCGCATCCTCGCGGAGGGCTTCGGCGAGGGCTTCAACGGCCCGATCATCGTGCTCGTCGAGGGTGACGGCGCCGCGGCGACCGCCACCAAGGCCGCCGAGCCGATCGCGAAGCTGTCCGACGTCGCCCTGGTGACGCCCGCCGTGCCCAGCCAGGACGGCGGGTCCGCGATGCTCACCGTCATCCCGAAGTCCGGCCCGGACAGCACGGAGACCGAACAGCTGGTCGCCGACCTGCGCGCCGAGCTGTCCGGCCTGGACGGCGGCAAGGCCTACGTCACCGGCGCCACCGCCGTGAGCGTCGACGTGGCCACGTCGCTCGACCGCGCGCTGCCGATCTACCTCGCGGTGGTCGTGGGCCTCGCCCTGGTGCTGCTGATCCTGGTGTTCCGCTCGCTGCTGGTGCCGCTCGTCGGCGTGCTGGGCTTCCTGCTCACCATCGGCTCGTCGCTCGGCGCCACCGTCGCGGTGTTCCAGTGGGGCTGGCTCGCCGACGCGGTCAACCTGGACGGCACCGGCCCGCTGATCAGCCTCACGCCGATCCTGGTGATCGGCATCCTGTTCGGCCTCGCCATGGACTACCAGATCTTCCTGGTGTCCCGGATGCACGAGGCGCACCACCGCGGCGCCAAGCCGATCGAAGCCATCACCACGGGCTTCCGCCAGGCGGCCCCGGTCGTCGTGGCCGCGGCGCTGATCATGTTCTCGGTCTTCGCGGGCTTCGTCCCCGCGGGCGAGCCGACCGTGAAGTCGATCGCGTTCGCCCTGGCCGTGGGCATCTTCGTGGACGCGTTCGTGGTCCGCATGGTGCTCGTGCCGGCCGCCCTCGCCCTGCTGGGCGAGCGCGCCTGGTGGCTGCCGAAGTTCCTGCGCTGGCTGCCCGAGCTGGACGTCGAAGGCACCGCTCTCGACGAGCTGTCCCCCAAGGGGGAGCGGCCCGGCGACGACAAGAAGGAACCGGTCCCGGTCAGCTAGTCCCGTCCGACGCCTCCGGCCCCCACCCGTGATC
>NZ_JBHXCW010000427.1:0-3095 GCF_042725365.1 Lentzea sp. NPDC060358
CACCCCTCCTCAGGTGCAGCAGAGCATCCGGCACGACTCGTGACGGGGAGCCACCGGAACCTTCGTTTCAGACCGGACTGCTCGGCTTCGCCATCGCTGGCTCGCCTTCGGCTTCGCAGGGGTGTGCTCGGCTTCGGTGTGTCAGAGCTTGGTCATCGGGACGCTGCCGATCAGCATCAGGCGGACTGTGCCGGAGCCGCCGAAGTCGATCGTCGCCGTGGCCCTCAGGCCCGCTCCGTCCACTGCCACCACTCGGCCCAGGCCGTACTTGTCGTGGGTCACCCGGTCGCCCACTTCCAGCTTCATCGCCGGGGCGTCCTTCCAGCCCGGTTTGCCCGGGGCTGGGCGGGTCAGGCCCCGGGAGGCTATGCCGCCCGAGGCTGAGCGGCCCCACGTCGTCGCTGTTGCCGGGCCTGAGCGGGAGGGTTCCACCCTGCGCCAGTCGAGCAGGTTCTCCGGGATCTCTCCCAGGAACCTCGAGGCCGGGTTGGCGGAGGGCTGGCCCCAGGCCGAGCGGACCAGGGCCCTGGACAGGTACAGGCGGCGTTGGGCCCTGGTGATGCCCACGTAGGCCAGGCGGCGTTCTTCTGCCAGTTCTGCCGGGTCTCCCAGGGCTCGCATGTGCGGGAAGACGCCGTCCTCCCAGCCCGTGCTGAAGACGACCGGGTATTCGAGGCCCTTGGCCGTGTGGATGGTCATCAGGGTGACCACGCCGTCGGACTCCGCGTCCGGGATCGAGTCCGCGTCCGCCACCAGGGAGACCCGTTCCAGGAACGCCGGGAGGGACGGGACCGGTTCCGCGCCTTCCGGGAGTTCCAGTTCCGTGAACTCGCGGGCGACGGTCACCAGCTCGTTGAGGTTCTCGATCCTCGTGTGGTCCTGGGGGTCCTCGCTGGCCTCCAGTTCCGACCGGTAGCCGGACTTCTCCAGGACCGCTTCGAGGATGTCGGCCACGTCGTCCTCGCGGGCGACCATCTCGCCGAGTTCGTCCATCATCTCCACGAAGCCCGCCAGGGCGTTGCGGGAGCGCGGGTTCAGCATCGGGACCCGGTCGAGGTCGCGCAGGGCCGCGGCGAAGCTGATGCGCTCTCGTTCCGCGTAGGCGCTGACGCAGGCCTCCGCCCTCTCGCCGATGCCGCGCTTCGGGACGTTGAGGATGCGGCGCAGCGAGACCGTGTCCTCCGGGTTGGCCAGGGTGCGGAGGTAGGCCAGGGCGTCGCGGACCTCCCTGCGCTCGTAGAAGCGGACGCCGCCGACCACTCGGTACGGCAGGCCGAGGCGGATGAAGATCTCCTCGAAGACCCGCGACTGGTTGTTGGTGCGGTAGAAGACGGCGATCTCGGAGTTGTTCACCTCACCGCCGTCGACCAGGCGGTCGATCTCGTTCGCGACGAACGCGGCCTCGTCGTGCTCGTTGTCCGCTACGTAGCCGACGATCTTCTCGCCCTCGCCGAGGTCGGACCAGAGCGACTTGTCGCGGCGGTTCGGGTTGCGGGAGATCACCGCGTTCGCGGCGGTCAGGATGTTCTGGGTGGAGCGGTAGTTCTGCTCCAGCAGGATCGTGGTGGCGTCCGGGTAGTCGCGCTCGAACTCCACGATGTTGCGGATCGTCGCGCCGCGGAAGGCGTAGATCGACTGGTCGGCGTCGCCCACCACGCACAGCTCCGCCGGCGGGATCTCGCCGCCCGCCTTGCCCACGAGCTCGCGCACCAGCGTGTACTGCGCGTGGTTGGTGTCCTGGTACTCGTCGACCAGCACGTGGCGGAAGCGGCGGCGGTAGTGCTCCGCCACGTCCGGGAAGGTCTGCAGGAGCTCCACGGTCCGCATGATCAGGTCGTCGAAGTCGAGCGAGTTCGACTCCGTCAGGCGGCGCTGGTAGACCGTGTAGACCTCGGCGACGCGGCGTTCCAGGTCGTTCGTGGCCTGGGCGGTGGCGGTCTCCGGGTCGATCAGCTCGTTCTTGAGGTTCGAGATGTGCACGGCGAGGGTGCGGGCCGCGTACTTCTTCGGGTCGAGGTCGAGGTCCCGCGCGACGAGCGTGACGAGGCGGCGCGTGTCGTCGCTGTCGTAGATCGAGAAGTTCGACGACATGCCCAGCGTCTTCGCCTCGCGGCGCATCACGCGGACGCACATCGAGTGGAACGTCGACACCCACATCGAGCGGGCGCGGGCGCCCACCATGTCGGCGACGCGCTCCTTCATCTCGGCGGCGGCCTTGTTCGTGAACGTGATGGCCATGATCTCGCCGGGGTGCACGTCGCGCGCCGCGAGCAGGTACGCGATCCGCCTGGTGAGGACGCGCGTCTTGCCGGACCCGGCACCCGCCACCACGAGCAGGGGCGAGCCGGAGTGCTCCACGGCACGGCGCTGCGCGGGGTTCAGGTCGTCGAGCAGGTGGCCCGCGCGGGAAACGGGGGGACTTGAGGGCAAGTCGAACAAGGCGCTCATCGTCCATCCACGGTACCGGGCGGCACCGACAAATCCGTGACCACCCGACCACGTGTTCGATCCGGCCCCCGCTCGGGCGTCCCAACCGGTGGGCCGGCCGGCGCCGGGGCTTGGCACCGGACGGTCGTTCTGTGCAACACTGACTTCGTGCGCGTGACGTTCTTCGAGTTTTTCTACGGGACCCGGACTCCGGCTCCCGTGGTCGTCTAGCGCTTACCAAGCCACCACGAAGCCCCGGAGTCCTCGGACCCCGGGGCTTCGCTGCTTCCGGGCCAGGGCTCGAAGAGTCGAGAGGTCGTCACCGATGGACACCACCACCGAGCCGGACATCAACGAGCTGCGCCAGGAGATCGACCACCTGGACGCGGAAATACTGCGCCTCGTGCAGCGGCGCGTCGAGATCTCCAAGATCATCGGTGCCGCGCGGATGGCCGCCGGCGGCACCAAGATCGTGCACAACCGCGAGATCGACGTCCTCAACCGCTACAAGCCGCTCGGCCCGGAGGGCAAGGACCTCGCGCTGACGCTGCTCAAGATGGGCCGCGGCCCGCTCGGCAGGTAGGTGAGGTGCCGGCCCGGCGTCACAGCACGCCGGGCCAAAAAGGCTCGAGCGCCTCCCGCACGCGGCCGAGGTCCGCGTCGACGAG
>NZ_JBHXCW010000428.1:0-3056 GCF_042725365.1 Lentzea sp. NPDC060358
CTTTGTCGTCCGGTTCCGGTGGAGCTCTACCGGGGCTGGGGAGCCCTGGCCGCGGCGACGTCCTGCTCGGTGATGACCCCCTCGGCCACGGCGTCGCGAATGACCTTCGCGCAGTGCTTCCCGTACTCGGACCGGTCCTCGCTCTCCCGGCCGAGCTTCTTGAGGCACATCTTCACCAGCGGGGCGGTGATCGCGTCCATCCACCCGGGCCGCCGAGAAGGCTTGGACTGGACGGGCTTCTCCGCAGCGGGCTTCTCCTGAGCCACCACGGCCGGCTCCTCCGCAGTAGCAGCTGCCTGAGGCTTCTCCACAGGGGCCGCAACGGGCGCGGCAGCCGGCTTGGGCTCCCCAGCACCGGCCTCAGGCGCCACAGGCTTCACCTCCACCGGCTTGGGCGCGGCCAGCACAGCCACGTTCTCCTTGGCAGGCTCAGGCACCACAGCGGGAGCAGCCGGCCGAGCCGACTGGTCGACCGCGTGGTCCAGCACCACCCCAGGCACCTCGTGGGCCCCAGTCGCGTAAGCCGAGCTCCACGCGATCACCGTGCGCACGTACGAGTCGGAGTGGTTGTACCGGAACACCGCAGCCCGAGCATCACCCGGCCGAGCCATGTCCAGCCCACCGGAACACAGGTACCGAGCAGCAGCCGCAGTGGCGTCGAAAACGTTGTGAGGGCTGGCAACCCCGTCCCCGTTACCGTCAGTCCCGTAATAGGCCCACGTTCCGGGGATGAACTGCATGGGCCCCACCGCCCGATCCCACTGACCGTCACCGTCCCACCGCCCGCCATCGGTGTCCCGAATAGCAGCAACACCAGGCCCACCAGCCAAAACAGGCCCCAAAATGGCCGGACTGGTGGTCCCAGCGGCATCAGCCCGCCCACCCCGAGCGTGCCCGGACTCGATACGCCCGATAGAGGCCAGCAGATGCCAGGGCAAATGACACCCAGGCGACGTACGAGCAGCAAAGTCGGCAGCCGCCCGATAAGCGCCGAGCACGTTGCCGGGAATGCCCTGCACCGAAGCCCCGAACACCGCAGGCACAGCAACGGGCGCCCCCGGCGCCACAACAGCCCCGGCAGCCGGCAACGACGGCGGCTGAGGCTGCTGCTGTTGCTGCTCAACCACAGCGGCCGCAGGCGTCCAAGCGGCACGGTGATCCCAGCCGGCAGAACTCAACGCGGTCCGAGGCGGCTCA
This sequence comes from Lentzea sp. NPDC060358, assembly GCF_042725365.1. Lineage (NCBI taxonomy): Bacteria > Bacillati > Actinomycetota > Actinomycetes > Pseudonocardiales > Pseudonocardiaceae > Lentzea > Lentzea sp. NPDC060358. The sequence continues at coordinate 1,198 of NZ_JBHXCW010000428.1, forward strand.
TCAGGCGAAGAAGACAACGCCGACCCCGAAGCGGAGTACCAAGGCGAACTGGCCCCAGCCGACGCCAACACCACCAGCGTGAGAGCGAGTCGCGTCGCCGGCGGCGAATACCTTCGTGAGGGGGACTTGCGAAACACGGGAACTCCCTGTCGCAGACCAAGGTGGACACACAACTGCTCCCACCCGTCTACCAGCAGAAGACAGCCCCCCGCAGCGCAGAACCCGCAGCTTCGCTCAAGCGTGTAACCCCTGCTTGAACCCGTGAACGAACGGCAATTCTCCTTTCCGGACCACCAAGAACATGCACCGGTCTCACGTACAACGGCCGACAGCCTCTGCGGACCAAGCGTCAGCTCGAGGGTTCGGCGGCGAGCTGGTACGCCGTGGCGGTGCTGCGTTGGCACCTCACCTGTGCGGGCGGGAGAGGGTCGCGTTCGGAAGGTGACCAGAACTGCGGTCTGTCTGCTGGTGATAACGGCGGCCTATTCCTCACAAGGGACGCCGGAAGGGCATTGGAGCAGACGTGGGTGGCGAGTAACAAGAAGTACATACCGACCGGATGGCGGAAGAATGATTCCCTTCGTACTGATGAGGCTTTTCAAAAGGGTGAAGCTCATGCGGAAGAGGCGATCATAAACAGCCTCTTCAGCCGAATTTAGGCGTTCAAGAATGGGGAATCGTAGAAGGATGTACCTCCACGGGTATCTGTTGGGGAAAATGCTATCCTGACCTGAGGGGCAACGGAGTAACTGTAGGTGGCCCCGGCTTCAGGTCCAGCAAGACGAATTCCCCCTGGCGTATGTTCTGGAGTTTGTGACCATGGCAGAGGAACCCTATGCGGGGCTCAATGCGGCGCTCGAAGACGCGTCCGACTGGGGCCTGACCTTGAGCGCGCTCGGCTGCGTCCACCGTGCGTCCGCTGTTCTGGTGGCGGCCGGTGTGGCGGACGAGAGTTCGGCCGTGTTCTCCGCTGACGCCTTGAGGGAACTGGGAGAAGCACGTGACGTGACCACCGTGCTCGCCGCCGTGAAGTCGAGCCAGCAGGCATTGGCGATCTACGCGGCTGACCCGGAGACGGGCGAGTTGCAGGAAGAGACCGTCCGAGCCTCCCTGCTCGCCATGTCATCAGAACTGGTTCTGAGGGCGAACACGAGTCTCGAACGCGCCTCTCTGCAAGAATGGGCAGACTTCTGCAGCTCGCTGGCGGTGGACATCGCGCAGGAGTTGGGCAGTCTGGAGCTGACATCGGTTGCCGAATTTGGCGAGGACTCGCCAAGCCTGTACGAAGAAATTCCGCCACTACCCGCTCAAGAGATTCGCATTCAGCTGGAGATTCTGCGCCTCGTGGACGGGGAGGATGCTGACGTGCTCAACCGGATCGCCGAACTTTCCGGCGCCTTGCGGGAGTCGCTCACCGCAATCGCCATAGAGGCGATAGCGGAATAAGGAACACTGCGTGAACGGCTACGACACCTGATGCACCGGACGGATGGGCTGGACGCTGTTGCAGGAAACCAGCCCATGCGCCTCGCGGTTCTGGTTCGTGGCCGCCCGCCCCGGCTCCGAGGAAGCAGGCTCGGACGGCAGGTCTGCGAGCTAACCACAGCAAAGCCAGGAGTGGATCGATGTGCGAGCGGCGATCAACCCTCCGGAACGGATCTTCGGCATGTTCAAGTTCACCACCGCCTGTGGTGGCGGCGGTCGCGAGGTGGGTACCTCATGGGACAGGTGGTGGAACTAGGGCGTGTATCGAATGGCGTTTGAGCCGGTTGACGCCGCACTCCACGGCGTGACGCTGTTTGTAGGCCTCGGGGTCGAAGGCCGGTGGCCGGCCGCCCTTCGACCCCTTGGCCTTGCGG
>NZ_JBHXCW010000429.1:0-3040 GCF_042725365.1 Lentzea sp. NPDC060358
CGCTTCCCCTTCCGGAGGGAAGCGCGCCCACGGTGCTGTGACGCCTACGTGCAGGGAATGACGTCCGGATCGGTGCCCGCCTTGGGCACCCACCGCACGTTCGCGAACGACGCCTGGAACGGGCCGTCCGTGTAGACCAGGAACGGCGTGTTGACGTTCTCCAGGTCCAGTCCCTTGTCGGAGAAGCAGTTGACCGAGATCTTCACGGTCGACTTCTGCCCGATCGGCAGGTCGCGGAACGCCTGCGTGGCGTCGATCTCCGCGAGGCACGGGTACATGCAGTGCGCGCTGACGACCGTGCGGTTGGCCGGGGCCTGGTGCACGATCACGTCGAACTCGATGGCCGCGTTGGCGTTGCCGTAGCCGCGCAGGTCGCTGCCGGCCGGGCTCTGCAGGTACACCTGGCCGGGGCCGGTGCCGGTCCACGTCGTCTTGAGCGCGTCCTGCTGGACGTTGACGTCGGATTGCACGACGTTGATCTCGGCGTGCGAGGCCTGGCCGTCGGGACCGATCTCGGTGCCGCCCCAGTTCTCGGCGGAGCCGATGTAGCTCTTGTACGGCGCGATGTCCGTGCGGTTGAAGACCTCGAGGTCCTCGGTCGCCGTGCCGCCGCCACCGCCGGAGCAGGTGCCGCCGGGGCTCGTCTCGTCGAGCTTGCCGACGCTGCCGGTCTGCCAGTCGCGCAGGCCGTAGCCGAGCTTGAACAGCGGCGTCTTGGCGGGCTCACCCGGCAGCGCCGGGCAGGCCTCGGCGGGCCACGAGTAGGAGAGCTTGCCGGTGAAGCCGTTGTGGCGGCCCTTGACCAGCAGGTCCGCGATGCCCTGGCCCTCGGAGCCGGGCAGCCAGGCGGACACGAACGCGTCGGAGCGGTTGATCTCCTTGTTCATGTACATCGCGCGGCCGCCGACGTAGACGGTGATGACCGGCTTGCCCTTGCCCGAGACCTTGTCGAGCACGGCGAGGTCCTGCGGGTACAGGCGGGCGGTCTCGAACGACCGCTTGCCGAGGTCGCCCACGCCCTCCGCGTACGGGGTCTCGCCGATGACGGCGATGACCGCGTCGAACTTGCTCGGGTCGACGCCGTCCGCGGTCTCGGCGAACGTGACGTTCGCGGCGCCCAGCGCGTTCTGGATGCCCTTGAGGATGCTGGTGGCGTTCGGGAAGTCGGCGTTGGTGTTGCCGGTGCCCTGCCAGGAGAGCGTCCAGCCGCCCGTCTGGTTGGAGATGTTGTCCGCGGTCTTGCCGACCACGAGGACCTTGCTGCGGCTGGAGATCGGCAGCACGCGCTTCTCGTTCTTCAGCAGCACGGCGGACTCGCGCACGGCCTCGCGAGCGAGTTCCTTGTGCAGCAACGCCTTCTGCTCACCGGCGTGGTCGCGCTTCGACGGCTTGGGCGCGTCGAACGTGCCGGCGCGCAGCTTGACGCGCAGGATGCGGGTGACCGCGTCGTCGATGCGGGCCATCGGGATCTGGCCGGACTCGACCTGGGCGATCGTGTTGGTGATGAAGGCCTTCCACTCGCCGGGCACCATGATGACGTCCATGCCGGCGTTGATGGCCTGCGGGCAGTTGGAGTTGGTGCAGCCGGTGACCTGGCCGATGCCGTTCCAGTCGGAGACGAGCAGGCCGTCGAAGCCCATCTTGTTCTTGAGGATGCCGGTCTGCACGTACTTGCTGCCGTGCACCTTGCCCTCGTTGATGACGTCGTTCGTCCAGCTGTTGAACGAGATCATCACGGTCTGCGCGCCCGCGGCCAGTGCCCCGTAGTAGCCCTGCCCGTGCACGTTGATCATCTGCTGCTCGGTGGCGGCCGTGATGCCCTGGTCCTTGCCACCGGTCGTGCCGCCGTCACCGATGAAGTGCTTGGCGGTGGCGATCACGCCGTCCTCGCCGATGCGCTTCTTCGCGTTGTCCTGCAAGCCCTTGACGGCCTCGTACCCGTAGGCGCGGGTGATCCGCGGGTCCTCGGAGTAGCCCTCGTAGGTGCGGCCCCAGCGGTCGTCCTGCACGACGGCGAGCGTGGGCGCGAACGCCCAGTCCTGCCCGGTCGCGCGGATCTGCTCGGCCGTGGCCTCGTGGATGTCGCGGACGAGGCAGGGGTCGTGCGCGGCGCCGAGACCGATGTTGTGGGGGAACACGGTCGCGCCGAAGACGTTGTTGTTGCCGTGCACCGCGTCGATGCCCCAGATGACGGGGATCTTGGTGCGGGAAGCCTTCGACGCCTCCCAGTAGGCGTCGGCGAGCGTCAGCCAGTCCTGCGGCGCGGCGTGCTTGTTGCCACCGGGGAAGCTGCCACCGCCGTTGAGCACGGACCCGAACCCGTACGTCGTGACGTCGGCCGGCGTGATCTGGCCGATCTCCGGCTGCGTCATCTGGCCGACCTTCTCGGCCAGCGTCATGTCCTTGAGAATGGCCTTGATGCGGGCCTCGTCCTTGCGGTCGCCCTCGAGCTGGCTGTCGACCTTCGGCCAGTCCTTGAGGGTGGGCAGGGACTTCTCGATGCGGGCGCACCCGTGCTCGGTCTTGGGCTGCCCGATGACCGTCTGCTTCGGCCCGTGCCGCTCTTCCTGTGCGGCGGCGGTCGCGGCCGATGTGGCGCCGGCGGCGAGCGTCAGCCCCAGCACCGCGGCGAGCGTGCTTCTCCAATGCATGCCGCGATCCTCAACGGCGTGTTACGTCCGCGTCAATGGGAACGCTCTCATGACTTTGTTCCGGAAACTTTCAGGACGAAAGTCGCTTATCGGGCTTGGGGGGTCGTGTTGGGTTTTGGGGTGTTGCGTTGGTCGGGTGGGGTTCCAGCGTGGTCCTGTTGCGTTGGTTTCCGCGCCTGTTCCAGCGTGGGCGTGCACCCCCGGACGAAAGACCTGGGTTCCATCGCCGCTGCGCGACGATCCGCGATTGGGGCTTGACTTCGGGGCCCTTGCGAGGCGCTGAGTCGGCCGGAAAAGGCCGGACGCTTCGCGACCGGCCGAGCCCGAAAGGGGTAGCACCTCGCACCCGAAGTCAAGCCCCAATCGCCGAAACACGGGTGGGTTCACCG